>NZ_KB899420.1 GCF_000378205.1 Sediminispirochaeta bajacaliforniensis DSM 16054
ATCTTGACCGGAAAGCTGGCCAAATAGCATTGAAACAAAGTGGCTCCATGATGAAAAACCTTTGCTGTGTTTTTCTGACTGGTACTCTTTTACGCACTTTTGGAATTTATATCTCGAAATGAACTGTAGCATTTGTCCGAAAATACTGTTATTATTTTTCATGCCTGATCTCCTTTGTTTGTAATGATTTAGTCGTCAAACTATGTTCATTATAAACAGGTTTTCAGGCAATTAATAGTTTCTATAGCTTTTATTTTGGACAGCTATGATTTTGACTCAAAGGACGACTTGCTTAGGCATTGCCTAGAATATGTAAAAAAACGGGCTATCGAAGGATTGCATGAAGGGACCGAAGGAATCCCGAGTTACCGGGAGTATATTCAACGTGTTGTTAAAAACTGTTTCGTCTTTCCGCGAAGGTTTCCCGAGGGATTGGCATTTCTATATCTCTATATGCATACAGATTTTTGTAATAAAGAATCCTTTACGATATTCCCTCTCGGAATTTTTACAAACACTCAGTTCGATACCGCGGGTGACTATTCGATACGGGAAAATATCCCCCCAGACCTGATTAATTTTCTTATCGGAAATGTTTTCACTATCGTCAACAGGTATATTCAGTCGCATCCGGAAGAGACGTCTGAATCAATCAAAGCCCTGGAAAAAAATATTTTCGATATGGTGTGGAATATGATTACAGGAAAAACATCAGAGGAATAAAAGTCTTCGGTGTTACGGATTATTACAATGCAATCTGAAGGAAACCGGAGAATAGATAATAATAATAATGAGAGGAGCAGGAAGGAAAATAACGAAAAGGAAACTATGCAGTGCTTTATTGGCTGTTTTCACTCTGCTTTTTCTGTTGGTAGTTGCAGAATGCAACAACGACAAGGTTTCGATTAAAGATGGAGTCTACACAGGAACAGGCAAAGGAAAAAATGGACCGATTACGGTTGAGGTAACGTTTCAAGAAGGAGCGATCAAAAAGATAGTGGTGGTTTCTCAAAATGAAACGGAAGGGTTGTCCGATCCGGCGCTTTCACGCATTCCCGCCGAGATCGTGAAGCATCAATCAATTGCTGTGGACGAGATCAGTGGCGCCAGCTATACCAGCCGGGGGCTGAAAGAAGCCGTTCAGGACGCTATTGTTCAGGCTAATGGCGACCCTCAGCAATTCAACCGCAAAGTAGCCCAAACGGCACAGGAAGCCGAAAAGTACGACACTGATATTGTCATTGTCGGGGGTGGAGGTTCAGGTTTAATGGCCGCAGTTGAAGCCTCCCGGGCCGGTGCAAAGGTGATAGTTCTTGAAAAAGCCGCTTTTGCCGGGGGCATTTCAGCTTTTGCGCCGGATCGTCGGAGAATCAGGAAAGAACCTCGACTGGGCGGCAAAGGAATTCGGTTGGGATGTGAAATTTGTATATCCCAACATCTGGGGTGAGGAGGCTTATGCGACCTATCATCTTGTTTATCCTTACGGACCGAGCCGATTCGCCCCTGTCGTTGACGACATACAAAAGCATGGCGGAACCATTCTCTTGGAGACAGAAGGAACAGCCTTTACGAAGGAACTCTTTGTTGAAGTTGCAGAAATCGGGATGACACCAGGAGTTCCCGAAAATCCGAAATGGAATTTGGATTTAATGTCGGTTGCAGGTCTTCTTCATGTTAATACGAACGGCATCAGATATTTTAATGAAGGACTTTTCAAGGAAGAACCCTTGAATATTGGAGGTGCTTCGGTAGGAAACGGAGGGCCTTATTTCGTTGTATTCGACCAAAAGACCTATGATACGGTAATACGAGAAGGCCTTATCGAATTAATTCCTGATTCGGAAAAAACAAAATGGGAAAAACAGCACGAGCGCCTGAGCCAGTATGGAGCAACATCCGGTGTGCCGCCGATGTTTGCCGGGATTGCTCATCCCCTTGATAATCTTGAAGCAGAGATGGGGCAGGCGTATGACATGGGAATTGCCTGGAAAGCGGACACGATAGAAGCGTTAGCCGATAAAATGGGACTTCCAAATCTTGTTTCAACAGTGGAGCGTTACCAAGAGCTTGTTAAGCAGGGCCGAGATGAGGATCTCTATAAAAATAGTATTTTCCTGACCGATATAAGTACCGAGCCGTTCTATGCCATTTCTTTTTTACCAGCGGGATTCAACACCTCAGGAGGAGTCAAAGTCAATGAAAACCTCGAAGCACTGACGAATGACAATGTTCCTATCCGTGGTCTCTATGTCGCAGGGGTAGATGGCGGGAGTATGTTTCACAAACCCTATTATGATATTTGCGGAACGAGCATGATGTATGCCATCGGAAGCGGACGAATCGAAGGAAGGGAAGCCGCTAAATATGTTGTGTCAAAATGAGAAACGCTTTGAAACGCTCCAGCGTTTCCATTTTTAAAAGTTGATCCTCTTGGAGAAAAGAGCTGAAGAATGAATTGATGTGGATAGGAAGCTGGAATCCTGCAGAATTTGATTTTGCAAAAAAGGGACAGCAGGCTTCCTATCCGTAAGAAGTGTATAGTGTTCGGAATCCTGGTGATAAGTGAAATCCTTTTCCATTTTCCGGCAAATAGATAACGAACATGATTCCTTTCCACTCATGGCGACATGTTAGCAATTCGGTCTTTCAACAAGCAATGGGCCACATGTCCGTTGCGATATCTGATGCTACTACACCACATACTTCATTCGATTGCCGCCGAGGACGTTTTGAATGACGTCGACGGCGACAACAGGCAAACGAAATCAGGTAAAGTCTTTCAAGTACTCTTTGTTGGCTTCAATGAGCTCTGCAACCATGTCGTTGATCTGGCCCAATGTGCACATAGCGGCGGTTAGCGGATCCAGCTTCACCGCATCATATATCATGGATAGCTTCTTTTCGTTCCCTGCCATGGCCATGAGTTTGTGCATGTTGATGTTGGTTATATTCAATGCCGCAAGTTGTTGAGGTATTTCACCCACGTAACAGGGATGGATTCCCTCGCTGTCGGTGTAACAAGCAACTTCGACAACCGAATCGGCCGGCAGGTTCGGAATCAGGCCGGTGTTCTTCACGTTGAGATTTGCCCTGAAGGGTTTGCCCGTCTCATAGGCATGAATGATCTCCGGCGCATATTCAAAGGTCTTCGCAACCTCGATGTCCTCGCCCGATTCCAGCATCCCGACAAGTTTATGGTAGTAGACATCGGTGTATTTTTCATGTCTCAGCCACCATCTGTCGTCCACCTGATATTCCTTGATCATGTCCGGATTCTTGCGAAAATACGGACAGTATTCCCCCATATGAAAGGGTGATTCTGAGACATACTTTCCGAAGTTGTCCATGACCTCAAACCTGACGAGGTCGACAAGCCTGACGTGGGGTTCAAGTTCATACTTGCTGTAATCCGGTTCTACCTGCCAGAGCTTCTTCACCTTCTCCTTATCCTTGGAGATTTCCTTGAGTTGGGGATATGCATCCTTGCCGTCCACCTTCAGTTGCAGAAACCAGTCCATATGATTTATACCGGCCGCCCAGTAGGAGACCCGGCTTCGGTCAACACCCATATAGGCTGACAGCTGCAAGGCGGTACTCTGGACGTTGTGGCAGAAGCCGAAAACCTTGATGGAAGTTGCATGGTTCAGAGCAAGACACAGAGGCGCCATTGGGTTTGTGTAGTTAAAGAAATATGCATCGGGACAGAGCCTCTCCATGTCCTTACAGATATCGAGAAGTACTGGGTAGGCCCTTAGAAACCTGAACATTCCCCCGGGACCGATGATGTCCCCCACGCACTGGTGCAGTCCGTATTTGTCGGGGATTTCAAGATCTTTCTCGTACATCTCAACACCGCCGACGCCAACTGTACTGGTTACAAATGTTGCATCTTTTAGAACTTTGCACCGATCGGTACTAGATTCGACAACAGTTTTTCTGCCGAACTGTTTCACGATCTTTTTCGTTACCTTTTCCATGACAGCCAGTTTCTCCGCATCGATATCGACCAGAGAAATGTTGTCGATCTCCATATCGTCGTAGTACAAGAGATCTCCAACCAAGTTCTTCGTAAACATTGCACTGCCAGCACCGATAATTACTACCTTTGTCATGTTAATACCTCTTAAAATTATTTTACGACAATAGCAACATTCCTATCGGTTGTTGCTACCACAATAGCCAAAAATAAGACGCCCCGTATCAGCTGCTGAATATTGGGATCAATCTGCAACAGGGCCAGACCGTTATTTAAGACGGCGAATAATAGTACGCCCACAATGACACTGCTGAATCTATTCTTAGAACCTCCCGCTACCGGCATGCCTCCTAAAACAAGCGCAATCATGATGTTCGTCTCCAGTAATGTACCTGAAGTAGCCGTTATGGAGCCGACGCGGATGGTGTTGATCGTCGCAGCAAACCCTGCGAGGGCACCTGCCAGCGTATAGACAAAGATTTTTGTACTCGCGACTCTTATTCCAGAAAATTTAGCCGCCGTCTCTCCAGCCCCAATCGCCTTTATCTTTCTCCCAAAGGAGGTCCCGCTAAACAGAAACCAGCCTAGCCCGAGTATGACGGCAACCGCCGGCACGATAATGTACAATTGGTCAAGTGAGTACATATACATAGGGGCAGACATCGGCTTTTCCGTCGTGAGAAACGCACATACGCCGCGGAAGATAAACATTGTACAAATCGTGACGATAAACGAACTGACCTTGAACTTCACAAATAAAAATCCGTTTATAAAGCCGATAACCGCGCCTACCGCTATTGAGACAATGACAGCCAAGATAAGATTAAACTGTGCCAAGAAGGCAACAGCAATGGAAGCGACACCAATGATGGAGCCTTGGGAAAAATCGAGGCTTCCCATGGTCATAATAAAAAAGACGCCGACGGAACAGATGACCAGGACATAGGACTGTTGAACAATCAACCGCAGGTTTCTCAGAGAAACGGAGGTGAAATTCGTCATAGTACCGAAGATCAGTACCAGTACCAAAAGGCCGATATAGGGCAACAGTGCCTGGAAAAGGTTCCCCCCGATACATGTTTGCTTTTTTGCTGCTCTTAATGTTTTCTTCATCATATACCCTTACTACAGCATTTGGTGAATCAAGTCGTGTTCGGTCAATTCTTTGCTTCTGAAAAACTCTCCGTTAATTCTTCCGTTCTTCAGAACAAGAATGCGATCGCACATTCCGATAAGCTCCATGAGCTCTTCCGAAATCATGACAATGGCTCTTCCCTCTTTTCTCAGGTTGTCCATGAGGGAATAGATATCTGCCTTGACCTTGATATCGATTCCACGCGTCGGACTATCCAGAATCAGTATTTGAGGCTCTGTACCCAACCAACGGGCAAGCACTACTTTCTGTTTATTTCCGCCGGACAGCCCCGCAACGAATTGTTCGATTCCCTGCATCTTGACACTCATCTGGTCTGCGAGCCTCTGGGCGAATTGTTTTTCCTTTGTCCGCGAAATGACAGGTCCTTTCCTAACCTTTGGCAACGAGAGAAGGGTGATGTTATCTCTGATACTGGCATTCAGAACAACCGATTCATTGTCTCTGTCCTTCGCCGTATAGGCTATGCCATTTTTGATGGCATCCGGTATCGAATTGATCTTAACGCCCGCGGCAGTCGCGATCTCTCCGCTACGATCGTAGGCCGCCCCGAAAAACGCCTTGGCCAAATCGTGCATTCCGCAATCGCTTAAACCGCCGATACCGAGTATCTCGCCTTTATGAACATCGAGGTCTATGTCAAAAATCTTGCCTTTAACGTTAATGTTCCTTGCCCGCAACACTACTTCTTCGCTTATTGCCCCACCGTAATCGGTCCGGTAGTACCTCCTGTCGATTTCCCTGCCAACCATGAGGAGCTTGAGCTGATCCGTACTGCTCTCCGACGATACAACCGTGTCGACGTAACGGCCATCCCGCAGGACCGACACCCTGTCGGTCAGTTGCAACACTTCATCAAGATCGTGGGAAATGAACAGCACGGTATTTCCGCTATCGCTAATCTTCTTTATGTGGTCATAGAGGATGTCCCGCCCATCCTGGGACAACGCGGTGGTTGTTTCATCGACAACAACGATCTTCGGACCGAAATGGGTTGCTTTGACTATTTCAACCAGCTTGCGTATTTCGTAGTCGTAACTGTCTATCATATCGCCGGCGTTGATATAGTCGAAGCCGTACCGTTTCAGTATCTCATTGACGGTTCTGTTCAACTTATGTGGTCGAAGGATACCGAAATGCGTAAACCTGTCTTCCTTTCCCAGGAAAATATTCTGGGCGACTGTCAATCCGCTTAAGGTTCCGATTTCCTGCACGATAATTGCCACACCTTTCTCATTGGCTTCAACCTGGGTGTGGGCGCTATACTCTTCCCCGTCCAGATAGAACGTTCCACCGTCCGGCGCGTATACACCACACAGCATCGACGCGAAAGTTGACTTACCCGAGCCATTCTCACCGATGAGCCCGTGAACCTCCCCTCGTGCAAGGGAGAGGGTGACGTTATTACACGCCTGGGTATTTCCGAATGCTTTGGAGATGTTCTCCGCCCTGAGGATCTCTACCGACTTATTCATGCAGACTCCGTACTTTTCATCACTTGACCACCGCGCCCTTGGGCACCCGTGTCGTAAGGACGACAATACCGATCAGTGTGCAGCCTGTGATCACATTCTGTATTGTCGTCGGAGCGCCCAGCGAAATCAGCCCATTCAAAATCATCGTAATGATAAACTCACCCACCAGCATTGCAATAACAGGGTTGACGCTCTTCTTGAAGGCAAGCCCGAAAAAACAACCCATAATTGGGGTAAAGTTCCGCGCCATGCTAGACATATTCGTGCTTGCAGTAATCGCGCTGCCATAACTGATAGTCAATATGCTCATGATGCCGGCAAAGAAACCGCAGAGAACAAAGGCTATAATCTTATATGTATTGATTGCGATTCCCATATTCTTCGCTACGGTTTCATTGCTTCCAATTGCGTAGGTGTACGTCCCTATTTTTGTGTGCTCCAGAAAAAGGAAGGTGAGCAAAAACGCGGCAACTGCGAGAATGATATTCCAGGGTGCTTTGCCAAATGCTCTTACGTTTTGTCCTAAAGTAAGCACGCTTCCCGATGCTATCAGAGCTCCTATGCATTCATACACCATCATTAATCCGACGGTTGCAATAATAGAAGGTATCTTCAGCCTTACATACAAAGCGCCGTTGACAAAACCGATGAGAGTGCCGACAAGCACTGGTCCCACGATCAAGCCGAGATAGCCGAAACGGCGGCTCAGTAGCACGCCGACAATTGCGGACAAGACTATATTTGCACCTATACTGAAATCGAAAAGTCCCATAGCGATAATGAAATAGAATCCGCAAGCGGCGACCGTCGGAAGCAGTGCCTGCTGAAAATAGGAGGACAGGCTATTGAGATTACCGAAATTGTGAGGCCGCATTATTTTGAAGACCGCATAAATGAGCACCGTAACGCCAATAAGATAGAGCACGCCGTTGAGTTTCCCAGGGGATGATTTCTTGTGAATTAAATCTGTTTTCATTGTCCCTTCTGTAGTACGGGCAGTACGGTATGCACCACACCGCCCGTATTGTTCATGTCATGGATATAGTTTGCGACCTAATGTCTGGAGGCAACATCCTGGATGCTCAAAGATGCCGCGGTCATCTTCAGTTCTTCAAAGCTGGAGTTGGCCATTTTCATGAGTTCTTCCGGATTGTAGGGCAAGGACTGAATAAAATACTTGTCGAATGCTGCATAGTCTTCCGCCGATGCGACAAACATCATCGGAAAGATGACTTCAAGATACTTGTCTGGCGTTTTCGTGTAGTTACCTTTGACAGCATTGTAGACCATCATGAAGGAGAAGAGGGGATCGGCGTAATGGCCTCCGGACATTGCCGACATTTCGCCGTCCGCAAGTTGCTGTCCGAGATTCGTCGTAAAGTCCGTCGAAGCAACGTGGATCTTACCCACAAGATTTTTTGCCTTGATTGCTGCAAGAGCCCCTTCAAGTGGTTGACCGCCGCCACCTACGACAATAAGACCGTCCATCGTGGGATTCGCGTCGATCATCCCTTCTACTGCCTGCCGGGCCTCCTCGGAGGTATATTTGTCGTCAACCACGTTCATAAGTATGGCTTTGTCGGAGGGATATGCGCTGTTCCAATCCGCGATTGCCTGTTTGTATCCGGCTATACGGGCATTAGCAGTTGCATCGCCAACACGGTAGCTGGTAATTCCGATGTTCCTGCAGCCCTTGTCCTGGACCAGAATTTTTCCCAGTTCATAGCCATTCGCGGTCTCATCCTCATGAGTGCACCCAATATAGTATGAGCTGTCTAGTGCTATCTTGTTAATCGCGGGATCACCGATCTTCCTGAAGAATTGAGCAATGCATACCTTGTTCTGTTGCGCGATGGGAATTACACGTGCCATTTCGGCATCGGCGGAGTTACAGATGACAATACCGTCAACGCCGGAGGCACACAGGTTTTCAACGGAGGAAATGACCTGTTCCGACTTGTGAGACTGCTCGATGTATACCACCTTTACACCAAGTTCACTGGCTGCTGCATCAAGCATGCGCTTCACCTGGCTTCCCAAAGAATCATTAATTGACCAGGTTGAAACACCGATTGTGATTGAGTCTGACTTTGCGGTTGTGGAAGCAGCACCTTCCGACTGGCCGTTTGCAAAAACCGCTCCGACTACCACGAATGAAATTACAAGTGCCAAAAGATTCTTTTTCATTGCATAACCCTCCTTACATCTATTGTGATTCGTTATATAAGAAGGACTAGTCCCCTGTCCTTCTCAATTTCGTGCTTGCGTATGATTCAGCACATCGAATTTTCTTGTATGATCCTTTGCCTCCTTTTTTCGAAAATGTTTAGTGCATCGTGTACGGTAACGCAGCTGCCATTGCCACATGCTTGTCCTTATAAACAACCGCAACTTGTACTATTCTTGTACGTACAAGATGGCATAAAAAACCTACAGATTTCTACATGAATCCCGTACGATAAGATCAGGCTTGTAAATATACTGCGGCCTTGTCATACGGCCTTCAATCATATCAATAATAAACCTTGCCCCCTGGACTCCCATATCCCTTTTAGGATGCTTTATCGTCGTGATTCCTATATCCTGAGACAGGACCTCAATCGAATCGTCATAACCGACAACCGAGACATCTTCCGGAAACCTCAAGCCGCTGTCCTTTATTGCTTGGATAACCATGAGTGCGCTCTGGTCGTTATAACACGTAAAGGCTGTCGGCCGGTTGTCCGAACGAAGCAAGGACTGGGCAAACATGTACGGAAACAGATACATCCCGGCGGTATCATACTCTCCAATCAGTGAATTATCTATTTCCACACCGTAACTATCCAAAGCCTTCAAATAACCGTCTTTTCTATCCACACCCTGTCTATCGTCGGTCTTGTAAACACAGGCTATTCGCCGGTGCCCCCGCTGAAGAAGATGTTCAACAACGAGATAAGCACCTTTTTGATCATCCATAACTATATAGGAACTGTCGAAATCAGAATAATATGCATTGATGAATACGAATTTTATACCTTTCTTGCTCATTTCATTGAAAATCTGCAAGTTAATATTTCCCTGAGCGCTTTTCGACGGTTCAATGATAACACCTACAACATTGTGTTCCATGACATTCCTGAGATATTCAGCTTCCTTTTCCTTGCTGTTGTTTGTATTCGCAAGAAGCATCATGTAACCTTTGTCAGATAGAACATCTTCAATACCGGAAACAATTCCCGGAAAAACAAACTCAGAAATATATGTGGTAATAACGGCAATAACCTGCTTCTGCCTTGCATTCTTTCTATACTTACTGAAAGTCCCCTTCCCCTGCTGTTTGTAAATAAGCCCCTCGTTGGCAAGATCACTGAAGGCCTGCCGGATTGTCTGACGGCTGACCTGGAATTTCTTCACCAGCTCATTCTCCGAAGGGAGCCGCATACCAAATCCAATGGTCCCATCAACCAGTATCTGCTTGATGTAGTGCCTGACCATCTCCTTTTTCGTTCCGCTAAATATTTTGTTGTCCAATTTTATTAGCCTTTCTTGTACGTACAATTATTATACAAGCCGTTTTTTGCTATTGTCAAGAAAAAGTTTGGTTCTTCTGGAGGGAAGATGTAAAAGCGAGCTTACGCCTTTTTTCCCATGGTTTCATTTTTACTTGTCTGTAAGTTAGATTGATATGTTTTTTGCGCACGATTTTTGAATGATTCTATATGTTCTTGCATCTCGGTTTTCATGCCATCGAAATCTCTATCAAGTAGCTTTTTGTAAATCTCTTTATGCTGATGAACACTAACAGAAAGACGATTTGTTTGTATATCGGCAACGGCATGAAGGTTTTCGACAATATCGGTAAGCCAGAATTCCGATACTGAATTATAGATTATCTGGTGAAACATCATGTCAATTTTTTTATATTCATTTTGATTGGTATTGACCTTCTCTTCCGCTTCCTGGAAATGAACTTCCAACAGCTTTATAACTTCATCAATTTTATCATCAGATAAATTTCTCATCTTATCGATAGTATATAGTTCAAGGCACTTTCTAATATCAATGGCTTCTTCTATTTCTTTCCATTGAGGACTTCTTACTCTATAGCCCTTCCAATGCTCTTTTTCTACAAGATGGTTTCGTACCAGGTTGGATAAAGCCTCCCTAACCGAATTCCTGCTCGTTCCAAATTGTCGTGATAATTCTTCGTCATTTAATCGGTCGCCGGGTTTCCATGTCCCTGAAATAATCCCTTCATAAAGGATATCATAAACCATATTCGCCTTGTTCATCTTTTTTAGCGGATAAGCATTATTCTCAAATCGATTTTCCATAACGTTATTTAATCGTGATTGATGAAAAAAATCAATAACATCTTGAAATTTCAAATTTGAAATTTGAAATTTGTTGACAACACGACAAAACCGAGTTTAGAATATCTTTACTTAAATTTAGGAGGACTACTTTGGCGAAGGCTTATTTTGATGATGATGCAAATTTGGATGAGTTAAAAAACAAAACGGTTGCGGTTATCGGATATGGTAATCAAGGCCGTTCTCAAGCCTTAAATATGCGTGATAGCGGAGTTAACGTGATCGTCGGCAACATTAAGGACGGAGCAAGCTGGACACAGGGGAAAAAAGATGGGTTCGAGGTGTATAGTATCTCAGAGGCAAGCAAAAGAGCAGATATTTTGTTTCTCTTGATTCCAGATGAAATTATGCCTTCGGTTTACGATGAAGACATTGCTCCATATATTGAGGACGGCAATGTAATCAATTTTGCAAGCGGATACAATGTACACTTTGGCTTTATCAAACTGCCGGAAACTGTAGATATAATACTCATTGCACCAAGAATGATAGGAAAAGGAGTTCGGGACCGTTTTGTAAGCGGAGAAGGTTTTCCGAGTCTGGTGGCAGTTCATCAGGATTCCACCGGAAAAGCAAAGGCGACAATGCTTGCCTTGGCAAAAGCGATAGGCACAACAAAGATCGGAGCATTTGAATCAAGTTTTGAAGAAGAAGCCGTTGTAGATCTTTTCGGCGAACAGGTTATGGGAGGATTCAAACTCTATAATTTGAGAATGGCCTATGAACTGCTTGTTGAGGAATACGGTTTCAGTCCCGAGTCAGTATTGCTTGAATTGTATCTTTCCGGAGAAGGTATTGAAACCTTACGGAATGCTCAGGAAGTCGGAATTTGGGGACAGCTTAGATACCATTCCACAACCAGTCAGTACGGACACCAGACAAGAGGGAAATATGCGGCCAGTGATGAATCCAGGGCCTTACTCAAAAGTATTGTCGAGAATATAAAATCAGGCGAATTCAGCAAAGAATGGAAAACGGAACAGTTAACAGGATATCCTGTTTTCAATCGATTATGGAAGGATAATCTAAAGCATCCTTTTATTAAATCCGAGCAGGATTTGTTAAAAATATTGAATGCAAACAAAAGAAAGGAGGATGAGAAATGAAAAAATTTCTACTATTTTCGTTTAGTCTTTTTATCATTGTGGGGCTCAGCAGCACTTTTGCAAATGGGGATCAGGAAAAGCCATTTCCTTCAAAACCCGTTACAATTTTAGTTCCTTTCGCTGCCGGTGGGACCGCCGATACAAATGCCAGGGCATTGTCAGTGGTAGCGGAAAAGTACTTAGGACAGCCGCTCTTAATTGTTAATAAACCGGGCGGAGGAGCATTGATTGCAGCAAACGAATTTGCCTACGACACAAAAAACGATGGTTATACATTATGGTATGGAACATGGTCTCCATATATTTTGGCACCGCATTTAGGGCTTGTAGATTATGAATACGATGCCTTTCAACAGGTATGCGCCATGACTGACAGCCCTATGGCGCTTACTGTCAGGGCAGATTCTCCATACAACTCACTTGGGGACTTGCTTACGGCAATAAAAAATAATCCGGGAAAGATAAAAGCCGGAACATTGGGCGCAGCTAACTCTCTTTCATTGGTTTTTACAATGATTGGTATGGAAGCTGGTGCTGAAATAGGAAAAGTGCCGTATGACGGTGGAGCAGAAACGGTTCCCGCTTTATTAAAGGGCGATGTGGATGTCATAATTCAAAATCCTGCAGAAACGATGGAATATGTGGAGGCTGGCTCTTTGAAGTATCTGGCAATACCATCATTAAAACGGTCAAGTTATTTTCCGGAAATCCCTACCTTTATTGAAGAAGGGATAGATATAGTGAATTCTGCCTATAAAGGTTTTTATGTTCCCAAAGGTACTCCTCAGGAAAGAATAGATATTCTGGCTGAGGCTTTCAGACAAATGTCTCAGGATGAGAAATTCATTGAAGTTATGGAAAGAACAAAGCAGGAAATTGTTTGGGCTCCAGCTGAAGATCTGAAAAAACTTGATGATCAAATGCGTGATAATTTTGGTAAGGCTGTACAAGCAGCAGGCTTAAGCAAGTAAACCAAGCCGAGTACGGTTGTTGTCGGAACACCATGACAACAACCGTCATAATATAAACAAACAAGGATGTTATTGTGGAAGATAAGAAAGATCTGGTAACCGGGATAGGTTTTTTTTCCCTGGGAATGTTCCTTCTCATACAGTCTTTACTATTGGAAAACTACAAAGGTGTAGTGGCAGGAACTGACCCTGGAATAAAATTTCTTCCGATCATTATATCGATACTCCTGATTCTGGATAGTATCCTTCTAATAACAACGAATATTATCAAGGCGAGAACGAAAAAAATAGAAAAAAACAATAATTCGATATCCATCCTTGAAATAATAGATAGAAATAAAAAGTTATTTTTAACTGTAGCCATTCTGATAGTATTTCCTTTTATATTAAAACCAGCTGGATTTTTGATTTCCGTATCTGTTTTTACTTTTTTGCTGCTTAGAATACTATCAAATTCCAGATGGTATAAGAGTGTTATCACTTCATTACTGATAACACTCCTTTGTTATGCTGTCTTCGGGTATCTATTTAAAATACCTCTGCCATGAGATAAGGAGGTTGATAAAATGAGTAATTTCTTACAAGCACTGTTATTAGTTTTTAATATAAAAACCTTCGCATTTATTTTCTTCGGCACCTTTGTAGGTATCGTTTTCGGAGCTCTTCCGGGTCTTACCGCAGTGATGGGTGTAGCATTGTTGATGCCGCTTACATTTTTCATGCCGGCACACTATGGGTTGCCGATGCTTATTGCTGTGTATTGTGGGGGGATCTATGGAGGCTCCATAACGGCAATTCTGCTAAATACACCAGGCACCCCGGCATCCGCAGCAACAACCCTTGACGGATATCCAATGGCCAAACGAGGAGAGCCTGGCAAGGCATTATCAATTGCTGTAATAGCCTCTGGTTTCGGCGGAATCGTAAGTGTTATTGTTCTGACTTTTTTATCTCCGATACTAGGCAAAATAGCACTGGCATTCGGCCCTATAGAGTATTTTTCTCTTATACTTATCGGGGTTGTTCTTATTGGCTTTTTGTCAAGCGACTCCATATTCAAGAGCGTAATTGCGGCATTGATGGGGTTTGTCCTTTCCTTTATCGGTATGGATCCTATTCTTGGACTGCCAAGATTTGACTTCGGAAATTACCATCTTTTTCAAGGAATTTCGTTAATACCTGCCGTTATCGGTCTCTTTGCCATATCAGAAGTTTTTGTCATGATAACAAACATACAGACAGCAACAGATGATATAAAACCAATAAAAAAGGTTACATATGCAAAACCTGAAGTGTTTTTCCGCAATATAAAAACGCTTATAAAAGGTTCCCTTATCGGAACTCTTATAGGTGCCGTACCTGCGGTAGGCAGCTCTACCGGCGGATGGATTTCTTATGGAGAGGCAAAACGTGCTTCAAAAAATCAGGACAAATTCGGCACAGGATGTGCGGAAGGAATCATTGCCAGTGAATCAGCAAATAATGCAGTCCCAGGGGGAGCCATGATACCTTTGCTGTCGTTAGGAATTCCGGGAGATCCTGTTACCGCCGTATTACTCGGCGGCTTGATAATACAAGGATTGACCCCGGGGCCTAATTTTTTCCTTAAGCATGCTGATACTGCGTACATGATATTCATTGCGTTCTTTTTTTCGAACATCGTTATGGTTCTTCTTGGGCTGATAGGCGTGAAATTTTTTGCAAAGGTGCTGCATATACCTAAACACCTTCTGGCTACTATTGTAATGATCCTTTCGCTCATAGGCTGTTACGCAATAAACAACAGCATCTTTGATATCAAAATAGCAATCGTCTTGGGAATCTTTGCTTTTTTGATGAAAAGTGTGAAGGTACCTATTGCGCCTATGGTTCTGGCACTCGTCTTAGCGCCTATGTTTGAGCAAAATTTAAGACGAGCAATGATACTAACCGAAGGCAGTATCATTCCGTTTTTTCAAAGTCCTGTTGCCTTGTTTTTCTATGGGCTCTGTATCCTTTTAGTGATAGGTCTGAGGAAAACAAAGAATAAAAGTTGACAAGAGCATTTGATTATTTTCCTCAGAAATTAAAAAGATTACGGAGGCCTAGTGTGGGATATTCTATATATATGCCCGTTAATATACAATTCGGCGAGGGTAAGGCAAAACGCATTGATCAATTTTGCTCTCCGAAAGATAGGATACTTTTTGTATGTGATCCGGTTATTGAACAGATGGGGGTACGAAAAAAACTATCGGATAATTTGAAAAATGGTGATATCTCTGTTTTCTCTGATGTTGAGCCGAATCCTTCGGTTCATACTGTGAACAAGGCTTTGAGGATAGCTAAAGAAAATAAAATCGATTTATGTATCGGGCTTGGCGGAGGAAGTTCTATGGATACCGCCAAGGCCGTAGCTTGTATTTCATCTGAGGATGGGAGTTTTGAAGATTATCTGTACGGAAAGCAAGTCGTAAAAAGACGGAAAAAGCTTATTCTTATTCCGACTACGGCTGGCACAGGAAGCGAGTGTACATGCGTCGGCGTTTATACCGATACAGAAAAAAACAGAAAAACAGGATACCGAACCCCCTACTTTTATTGTGATACCGCCATTATTGATCCTGAACTTACGTATTCTGTTCCTTCTTCGGTAACAGCGGCAACAGGTATTGATGCTTTTACCCATGCTCTTGAAGCATACTGGAATACCAGTTCCAATTCACTATGTCGGGGTGCTGCAATGTATGCCTGCCGGGATGTCCTAAAAAATCTTTATAGCTGTTATGAAGACCCTCAAAACAAGGCCGCACGCTCTTCCTTGAGTCATGCATCCATGCTTGGGGGCTGGGCTTTTGGCCAGGTCCGGACTACCCTTGTACATGCGCTCAGTTTTCCTTTTGCCGATTATTTTCATGTTCCGCATGGGATAGCTTGTGCCTTAAGTCTTGTACCGGTAATGAGATATGCAGTTTCGAACGAACCCGCTTGTTTGGCGGAATTGGCCTGTTTTTGTAGTTATTCATCAACAAAAGATTTTATTACCGATGTTGAAAACATGATTACCAAGATGGATCTGTTATCAAGTATTCCTGACATACATATATCGCCTGCCGAAATGAGGGACATAGCCGAAAAAGCATGTGCTCTTGAATATGCCCATCTGGTCCCTGGAGATATTGATGTTGAGCGTTTGACCGTTCTACTACATGATTTTTTAAGGAGAGTCTTCGAGTGAAAATTACAAGCATTGAGGTTGTGAAAGTAAATACCGGCGTTAGCAAAAGGGTTGAAGGTGTGCCATGGAATCCTATTGTTGTCATGGTACATACCGATGAAGGAATAACCGGTTTCGGAGAAATCGGTCTAGCATATGGAAATGCCGGGGATGCTGGATTTGGTATGGCAGTTGATTTTGCGAAGCTTATCATTGGGATGGACCCAATGAATAATGAAGAAATATGGTCAAAAATATTTAGAAGCACGTTCTGGGGAATGGGCGGCGGTACTGTTGTGTTTGGCGGTATTAGTGGAATCGATATTGCGCTATGGGATATAAGGGGAAAAGCCTTAAACGTTCCAGTTTATCAACTGCTGGGAGGTAAAACAAATAAAAAGTTAAGAGCCTATGCAAGCCAGCTGCAATTTGGATGGGGCACGGAAAGCAAGGCTATGATTACTCCCGATGATTATGCCTGGGCAACGCAAAAAGCTCTGGATAACGGATATGATTGTGTTAAGGTCGACCCGATTGGTTTTGACCTGGATGGCAACTGGATGAAAGGGAAAACAACCGGCCTTCTGGAAAACAAGCAAATTTCTACTGCGGTCGACAGAGTAAGAGCAATGAGAGAAGCGGGCGGCAAGAATATGGATCTGATAATAGAACTCCATTCACTTACAGATACAAATTCCGCAATCCAGCTGGGTAGGGAATTGGAGCAGTTCAACTGTTTCTATTATGAAGAACCCACAATGCCTTTGAATGCTGAGCTCATGAAAGAGATAGCAAATAGTGTGAAGATTCCTCTTGCAAGCGGGGAAAGAATATACAGCAGATGGGGCTACAGACCATTCTTTGAAAACAGATCTCTTTCCATTATTCAGCCAGATCTTGGATTAGTCGGAGGAATCACTGAAGGCAAGAAGATTTGTGATATGGCCAATGTATATGATATAGGAGTTCAGGTTCATATCTGCGGTGGACCAATTGCAAAAGCAGCAGCATTGCAACTGGAAGCCGTAATACCCAATTTTGTTATCCATGAGCATCATTCCGGAGCACTTTTACCACATAATATTAATAGCTGCAAATATGATTATCAGCCGAAAGATGGTTATTATGAAACACCTGATTTGCCAGGGATAGGTCAGGAACTTACCGAAGAAACAATAAAGGCGTCAGAGAAAGTGGTAATACAATAGCAGAAAAGTAAGTGAAGATGCAATTCTGAAAACATGTATCTTTTTATTGCCGTGGAAGATTTGCTAATCTTTAGCATCAGGAATCTTATTGATTCCCTGATGCTTTTTTTGGTTGGCATACGTATTCATTCTGTCAGATAATCTTGAGAGGTTTAAGAAACAGATCCTAACGGATTACGATACGTACGTTATACCAGTGCACGGTACATCCTCAACAATGTTGGGGCTAAACGGCTTGCCTTTTTCTTCATCTTGGCAGCCCTCTTTATGTTTTGTACCAATCGCCTGAGGAGCATAATAATTAGCAAAGGTACGAAAATCATCCTGGGAGTAAGGTCGGGATAAAGATTGATGATAAATAGGTGTATGTGATCCATGACCGAATAGAAAACGGCCTGTGCCTGATGTCCGGCCGCCGCACTTGCCTGTACCTTGTGAAAGAAATACCAACCGTCTTCAAATATGGTATGTAAGTGGGTGTAGGGTGCATGCAAAAAAGGCAGGTACGTGCTCAGAAATGAATCAATTTTGTCATAGTAAGGCGGGGCCAAGAAATCAGGAAAGGAAAGAATAAGGCCAAGGATTCCGCCCTTTATGAGCATTTTCAGAAAGGACTTCTTCGGTGGAAGAAGGCCTAGGGTTTTAAAAACCGGCTTATCAAGCTCCGTATGGTAGTTTTCCCCTGTTGTACTGTTGATCAGAGCTAAGAAGCAGCGCCCACCAGCCCCTTCTCCGAAGACATCTTTCATTTCATGGCCGTTACGCATGATGACCGACATATTTGTGTAGTGGTAGGGAATACATTTGCCGCTGGAATCCTTGAGGATAAAGGTTTGATGAACAATATTCCTGGAAGAGATTTTAGGCGGTCGATAATAGGCAATAGTTCCATCAGCGGCATATTGTTTCCCCCCACCACTGCTGAACACCTGCAATTCGTTATTTTCCTGGTAGTCGTTGATAACGCCGTAGCGCCAGCCAAATCGGAGGTCCGTCCCTTCGAAGTTGAGGCATAGCCAGTTATCTTTTTCATAGAATCCGTCATCTTTTAGGTTGTCAGCTACACGCTGAACGTAGGAAAGGGGTTTACCCTTGCTACCCGATACAGGGTTCGCAGCTTTTTTCTTCGCTGGTTTTGTAATAGTAGGCATTTTTGTTTTTGGCATACGGGGTTCCTTAAATCTACAGACATATTCTGAAACCAATCCAGTGCGTTTACTATACCATCTATACTAATTCTTTTATAGATGATCAGCTCTGTTTCTACCCCAATCGCGGCAGGGATTGGAGGGGTGCCGCAGGCAGACCCCGCAGGGGCCACGGGCCCCGAGGAGGCCGGAGCGATAGCGGAGCCCCGCAAAGCCCGGTCCGAGCGGCCAGCGAGGAGCCGCCCAAAGTCATTCACAAATCGGGAAGATAGTAGCATACTGGAGTTATCGAACAGACAGGAGGTTGATATGAAAAGAAGTCGAAATCTGGTGCTTGCGGTTTCGTCGCTATGGCTCTTCTTTGCACTGACCGCAGGTTTGGCGGCACAGTCGCCCCAGAGCGAGTTTCAAGAGGTCGCGGGAAGTGTGGCGAGCATCAGCAAGTATGGGAATTTGGAATTGGATATCAAGCCCTCGGCGCTTTATCAGGCGGGCTATGAGCTTGGCGATGTGCTGAACATTTCCATCGGAGAAGCGACGGTGCAGGCGCCGTTTTGTACGTCCTACAGTGATGTGGATACCGGTAGTCCATTGGTACGGGACGACAAAAAAAACGACCTGCTGATCATCGCCATCAATATGGGGAACTTTGCCTCAAGCTACGGGGTAGCAGAGGGAGATGCGGTAACCCTTTCCATGGAGGAAAAGGGAGCCTATCTCAGTGAGTATCTTCTGCGTCAGCTGAAGCGGAGCAACGATCGGGCCGACTACGCCTCGGATTCTATTTTTGCAAATTTCCGCAACATTCCCTTCGGTGATATTGCACCGGGACTCCTGTTTCGAAGCAGCAGCCCCGCGAACAACGAGCTCGGCCGTGCGGCCTATGCCGATGAGCTGACAAAGGCTTTTAAAATCAGGACGGTGATCAATCTCGCAGATTCGAAAGAGGAGCTGGAAGGCTTCTTCGCCGGAAAGGATTTCGCCTCGCCCTACTACAAATCGCTCTACGATGCGGGCCAGGTAAGTTTCCTGGACATGGGGGTCGATCTGACATCCGATGATTTCGGTGCAAAGCTCGCCGAGGGGCTTCGTTTCATGATCTCCCACGAAGGTCCCTACCTCGTTCACTGTACCGAAGGGAAGGATCGCGCGGGCTTTGTCAGCGCCCTTTTGGAAAGCCTCATGGGGGCCTCTCTCGACCAGGTTGTCGGGGATTATATGCGTACCTACGAGAACTACTACAAGGTGGAGCCAGGCAGCGAGCAGTACGAGGCCATTGCCGAAAGCAATATCAAAACATCCCTCGCGACCATCATCGCAGATCGGCCCAAGGGCAGCGACCTTGCGGAAATCGACCTCACCACAGCCGCACAATCCTACCTGCTCGGTATCGGACTGACGAGTGATGAGATCTCGGCCCTGAAAACGCGGCTTTCCACGGCTGTCGAACAGGATGCCGTCTCCATATCGGGAACGGTCCGCGAAATCGAAAAGTACGGTCACACCTCCACGGACATTACAATCGCTGATTTCTACGACAAGGGCTTTGCGCTTGGCGATATGGTGACCGTTACGTACAACAACGGCTATGCCATGGAGGCTCCCTTTCTGGATGGCTACTATGTGGAAAACGGTCAGCCCCTGGTTCGGGCCTATCCCGGCCACGAGGATATCGCCGTCTGCATCAACTACGGAAAACTGTACCAGGTTGCGGATGTAAAGGTGGGGGACAGGCTTACCATCACCTTGAGCCAAAAGGGAGGTTATCTCGACGAATATTCGGTCAGGAGCCTCAAGCGGACCAACGATCGGGAAGACTATTACTCGGACCGGGTTTTTGCAAACTACCGAACCATCACCGAGGGCGATATCGACGCAGGTATCCTCTATCGTAGTTCCAGCCCCATCAATCCGGAGCTTGGGCGTGCGGCCTATGCGGATAAGCTCATAGCCGCCGACGGGATAGCAACGGTGGTCAACCTGGCGGACAGCGAGAGCGAAGTCGAGGGCTATATTGCCGGTAAGGATTTTGCCTCTCCCTATTATGCCGATCTGTTTCACAGGGGCCAGGTTATAACCCTTGGGATGGACCTTGCCTACGCGGGAGAGCAGTTTCGCTCCGACGTTGCCGAGGCCGGCCGCTTTATCATCGGCCACGAGCCTCCCTACCTCATTCACTGTACCGAGGGGAAGGACCGGGCCGGTTTTGTAAGCGCCCTGCTGGAGTCCCTCATGGGAGCCACCCCCGACGAAATTGTTTCCGACTATATGACCAGTTACATCAACTACTACAAGATCGAGCCGAACGGCGATACCTACGCGGTCATCACCAAGGATATTCTGGGGATGCTCAGGACCATCGCAGGAAGCGACGAGATTGCAGGCGCAGACCTTTCGGCAGGAGCGGCAGACTATCTGATTTCAGGTGGTATGAGCGGTGATGAGGTAAAGCAGCTGAAACGCATCCTCTCAGGAGCTGCTCAAGCAACGGCAGCCGTCGCAGAAACGACAGCCGACACGGGAGCGGCGGGAGAGCCCGATGCAGCTGCGGCACCGGAGGCCTCAGAGCCTGCAGCAAGCGAAGTCCCACACGCCATCTATACCGTGGGTTCTGGTGACAGTCTCTGGAAGATATCCCGCAGGCTTTTGGGGACCGGTTTCCGGTATCAGGAGATCTACGATGCAAATAAGGAAAAGATACAGGATCCCCGGCTGATCTATGCGGGGCAGGAGTTTGTTATTCCTGCTCGATAGGATTGCAGGGGTTATGGATTACAGCACACAGCGGCTCTTTCGGGAGCCGCCGTGCTTTTTGACTTCAATGGAGAAGATCACCTTTTATCATCCCTTTACCGCACCGGAAGTCAAACCGCGAACAATATACTTTTGCAGAAAGAAGTACAGGATCAGGGGGATCAGGCTGAACAAGACGGTTTGAGAGAAGGTCATGGCCCAGTCCGCTCCGATACGGGAGGTATTCGAGGCGATTCCGGTGGTCCCCAGCCATTTCTTTGTATCTGTAATCAGAGTCGATGCAAACATAAATTCGTTGTACATGTCGAAAAACGATATAAGAAGTACGGAAATCAAAGCGGGGATGGAAAGGGGCAAAACAACATACCCAAAGGCCTGGTAGGCATTGCATCCGTCGATTTCCGCTGCTTCATCAAGTTCGTACGGGATGTTGTCGAAAAATCCTTTCATGATCCATATTGAAAACCCCAACGATAAGCCGGTGTTGACAATGATTAATCCACCAAAGCTATTAATAAGGTGCAGAGAATTCAGCATCAGGTATACGGGGGTGATAATAAGGGCCGGAGCAATCATCTGTGAAGCAATCGATGAAATAACAACAACCTTATTGAAGCGGTATGAGAAACGGGAAATTCCAAAGGCCGCTAAGGAAGCCAGCGTGATGTTCAGAAAAACCGAAACACCAGATACGAAAACTGAGTTTTTTATCCATAAAAAGATAGTCCCGTTCAGAAAATTTTCGACATATCCTCCCATCTGTAAGTCTACCGGAATAAATCGATAGGGGTTTGCGAACAAATCCACTTCATCCTTGAAGGAAACATTAATCATCCAATATACCGGAAAAAGTACTACTATCGAGATGAGGATTGAGACGACTATCAGGCTTATTGATTTTCCTTTTACCTTCATTCTTCGGTCTTCCTTCGCATAAGGTGGAAGTAGAGTAATAAAAGACAGATCGTAAACAGCAAGAGCATATTTCCGATGGCGGCTGCATAGCTCATTTTGTTAAACTGAAACGCATACGAATATATCTGAATAACGATCGTCTCGGTCCCTCTGTTGGGCCCACCTTGAGTAAGAAGCCATATCATGGTGAAACGCCGCAGACACCAAATAATGGTCATGGTGAGTAGAATCGATAAAACCTGCTTGAGATAGGGTATGGTAATCTTTGTAAGCTTACAGAAGAACCCAGCCCCCTCGATATCGGCAGCTTCATACAATTCACTGGGTATATCCTGCAAACCGGACAATATGATAAGCGTATGTAGCGGGTATTGTCTCCATAATTCGATCCCGATAATCGTGAGAAGACTCACATGTCTGTTCTGGCCCAGCCAATTAATAGGCCCATGAGATAACCCAAAAAGCTGTATCAGATGGTTGGCAATGCCGAATTGATAATCCAGGATCCAAAGAAATACCATCGCGGCCACGACATCAGGAATAGCATATGGTAAGACAAAGATGGTTCTAAATAGCGATTTCGATGTTGAAGCATTCCGGTCAAGAATAAGCGCCGTTACGAAACCTATAAGAAATACACCGACGGTATAGAGGCAGGTGTATTTCAGCAAAACCAATACGGAATTCCAGAAATTCTTGTCGGTTAAGAGTCTCTTATAATTTGCCAGACCAACAAAATCAGCATGTTCGATGAATCGTGCGTTGTGTACACTGAGAAGCAGGTTTTTGAAAATTGGGTATACATAAACGAAGCCCAAAACGACTAACGCCGGCAAAACAAACGTCGCATAGATGTATCTTCTATCGCGGGCAAGGTGAAACGTTTTGATGGTATCCCTCCCTTTGCACGGTGGCGTATGCTATAAGGTGGCATAATCCCTATAGCAGAGCAAACACATGTGTATGTATGCTCATGCCATAAGGATCATGATAATGTGTTTCTATCTGGTGACTTGTATGAGCTCCTCTTTACACTCTTTCATTACCTCTTCTACCGGGCTATCCGTGTTCAGGGCGATAAGCAGGTAATTAGCCACAATCTTTCTGATTTCGCTCGACTGCGTTTCATGTCCTTTTACGGCCATCGATACACCGTGAGCTGCAATATCCTCATAGACCTTGAACCAGGGAAACTCCTCGCGAAAAGCAGGAGTAACGGCATTCTTCATTGTCACGGGGTAACCACACTGCCGTACCCATTTTTCCTGAAAGCTTGGTTGCATATATGCCTGGAGAACCCTTGCCGCCGCCGCTTTCTGCCTGTCGGTCGCCTCTTTGTTGATAAAAAAGAAGGTAATGTCTGTCTGACTGCCCATATCCGCAAAGGGAGGATAAGCGACATCCAGTTTCTTAGCAAGTTCGGGATTCTCGGACATTGCCCAGGTAACAAAATAGCCGCCGTCGAGGCACATCGCAACCTTTCCCGCAAAAAAGAGCTTACGCTGTGTATTGTATACCATGTTTTGGGGAACAGCATCCGCCTTGTTCAGCTCTTTCCAGAATTTTACCCCTTCGATAAATTCAGGGTCTGCAACACCAAAGTCTCCCTTTGCATTGATGATTCTTCCGCCGAAACCATTAATGATCAACATCACTTCCTGCATGATGTGCTGCAAATTATCGGGTGAATTAGCGGTTATGAACCCATACTGCTGATTACCGATCGTCAAAGTTTTTGCGGCACGTAACAATTCTTCGGGAGTCGTCGGAACCTTTACCCCTGCCTTTTCAAGAAGCTCTTCATTATAGATGAGGCCACCGTAAGGGCAGGCTTCCAGATAAAGGCCGTACATGTTTCCGTCGATTTCGGCCTTCTTTTGCGATTCGGGAGAGGAAACTTCCGTCATCAGCTTCGGAATATCAAAGTGTTCATTCAGGGGTTCAAGATATCCCATCTCCTTCCAAAGCTTTATCTGGGCCTCGGTTCCGAAAAAGATGACCGGAGCGTTCGACGAGGCCAGCACAATATCGATCTTATCGAAGTATTCCGTATACGACATCGCCACCGGTTCAATGACAATATCGGGATTTGCCGCTTCAAATTCGGCCTTAAAGCTTTCATACAGCTCTTTCCTTCCCGGCTCGACCCAAAACTGACTCGCCATTTTCACCGTAACAACGCCATCCTCATCCTGTTGGCCCTGTGAAAAAAGATTCGGCGCCGCAAGCATCGAGACAATGAGAGCCACGATACTAAAGAGTGTTTTCCTTTTCATGATAGTCCCTCCTTTTACAGGCTGCATGCCCGTTCGAAATTTAATGACATTTCTTTGCAATAAAGCTATTGATCCTGTTCAAACCCTCCTGAATGATTTTTTGTGAAGTTGCAAATGATATTCGTATATAGCCCTCTCCTGCGCTGCCGAAACCGGACCCGGGAACAAGAAGGACCCCCGTATCATCGAACAGCGACATGGCAAATTCTTCTGAACTCATGCCGGTTTCCGACATATTTGCAAAGGCATAGAATGCGCCTTTGGGCTCGATACAAGAGATATGCGGTATGCTGTTCAAGCCGTCGACAATTAATCTCCGTCGTTTTCCATATTCGCCGATCATATCGTGCAGAGCTTGCTGAGGGCCGGCATAGGCCTCAACTGCTGCAAATTGTGCGGCTGTGCTGACACAGGACATGACATTTTCCTGCATATGCATCATGTGGGCATAGATATCATCGTTACAAGCCGCAAAGCCGACTCGCCACCCTGTCATGGCATAGCTCTTCGAAAGGCTGTCCAGGATGATGGTTCGTTCCTTCATGCCGGGAAAAGAAGCGATGGAGACATAGGCCTCGCCGTCATAACGAAACGCTTTATACACCTCATCGGTGACGACATACAAATCGTACCGCACGGCCAACTCTGCTATTCCCTGCAATACCTCCGGAGCAATCATCCCTCCGGTAGGATTTGCAGGAGAGTTTACAAGTATCGCCTTCGTATGTTTTGTAATTGCCTTCTCCAAAGATGCAAGGGTAAAAACAAAGCCGTCCCGTTCATGGACATCGACAAATACGGGAGTTCCCCCTCCCAAAGCGATTTCATTCGCATAGGGAGGGTAATAAGGATTCGAAAGTATGACTTCGTCACCTTTCTCCAGCAACGTTTGAAAGGTCAGAAACAAGGCTTCCTGTGCCCCGGCCGTTACTATAATTTGACTGTCAAACTGATAATCCAGACCGGTTTCCCTGTTCAATTTCTGAGCGATGGTTTTGCGCAAGAGCTCCATACCGGAGTTATGGGTATAATGGGTGTTACCTTCGCAAAGAGCGCGGTACGAAAAATCTATGATATGTCTTGGTGTCGGGAAATCCGGCTCACCGAGAACAAGATTGATCGTATTCGCCTTCGAACCGACCAGATTAAACATTTTACGTATGGGAGATGGCGTTATACTACCATTCCGCTTCGATAGTTTTTTCATGTCAAAATCCTCGTTTTATCCGGTTATCAGTCTGACATTGTTCTGTTACAGGCTCTTGATTTCGGGGTATACCTGTGACAGATAGGAGTGAAAAACCTCTTTCTGATGGGAATTCATCGCTTCCGCAGGAAGCCGGGGGATTCCGACATCCTGGCCTAAAAGAGGAAGGCCTTCCTTGAAAACGGTCAACCAGTGGGGAGACTGATTTTCGCCCACCCGTTCATACATAAAGTAGTAGGCAATCGGCAATATCCGTTTCCAGATCTTCTGAGCCTTTTCAAGATCCTTGTCTACGGTAACGGCATTGAACAGATCCACCGCTAAATCGGGAATAAGGTTGGGAAGCCCCGAAAGCCATCCGTCTCCTCCGACGACAAAGGCCTCCAAGGGAGAATAATCATGGCCATACAGGGTGGAGACCGAATCACCGCACAGATATTTGATGTAGTTGACCCTCATAGGATCACCATGGGCCGCCTTTACCGCGTTCACAACCCCCTCATCGGCAAGATCTTTGATCTGCTGGGGAGTAAGTTCGAATCCGGCAAACCAAGGATTGTTGTAAACCATGATCGGCATTCCCACAGCCTTTGAAATCGCCCGAAGGTAGTTCAGAGCACTTGGGATAGTGGGCTTGTAATAGTATGGAAGTAAAACCATAAGTCCGTCTACACCGATATCCATGTAGGCCTTTGCCAAATTGGTGGCCAGACGGGTCGAATAGTGAACGACACCTGCGAATACAGGGACCCTTCCGGCGGACTGCTCAACGGTCGCCTTGGCGATCTTAATCCGCTCCTCATCCGACATTGCCGCGGCCTCGCCCGTGCTTCCGCAGGGAGCAAGCCCATGCACGCCCTTCTTAATGAGCCATTCAGTGAATGCCTTATGCCCTTCAATATCCAGACTGCCATCATTATTAAAGATCGATAACATTGCCGGGATAATTCCATGTGGAATCTTCATTGCCATTCTCCTCTCTCAAGATATGTAAGATTTTCATGCACACACCCGATATGCAACATGTTGGATATAAGCATAGTCCCGTTTTTCACAGCTGTCAACCAACATTTTCAATCCAACATGTAGCATTCTGCAAAAAAACCTGTTATATGTATGATATAATCCAAATCGGAGAATGAGATGAAGGAAAATCAAAGCAAGATCGAATTAAAATCCCTCAACCAAGAGTGCTACGAACGAATAAAACAGGAAATCCTCATGGGACATATGGACTGGGGCCAACGCATCGACATCATCCAGATTGCAAGCAACTACGGTATCAGTCGTTCCCCCGTTGTAAAGGCCGTCGACAGGCTTTCGATGGAAGGCTTCATCGATATCCTTCCCAACAAAGGCAGTTTTGTAGCCAGACCATCCCTGCAGCGAATCAACGAGGTAACGGAAATACGGCTCATGCTGGAAACCTACAGCCTCAAGCTGTCGATGAAAAAAGAACGAAAAGAACTTCTCCAGGAGCTTCGGGAAAATCAAAAACTCGTTGCAGAGGAAGAAAACAAATTCGAAGATTTTCTCCTGTACGACCGCAATTTCCACCTTGTCATAGCCAGACACACCAATAATAGCCGTCTTCTCGAGCTCTTTGAGAACACACGAAATCAGGTGGAATTCTTCAGAATTCACACCTTCATACCGGCACAGGTGCGCCTCGCGATACGAAGGCATACGGAAATCATCGAAGCAATCACCGATAACAATCGGGAACGGGGAATCGAGATGCTTGAGATCCACCTAAAAGAAGTCTACAACGATTCGATTAATTCCTTTCACAGCGAAACGGGAAAAACCTGAAGCGCCTACATCTTCAACATCCGCCGCAGCAGCCCCAACCCCTTGTTATAGGGAGGATAACGCAGGGGAACATCGATGAGGTTGCTCTTCTCCAGCACACTTTTACTGTGGGAAAAGGTGCGGAAACTTGCCTCACCATGATATCCGCCCATACCGCTCTCCCCTACTCCCCCAAAAGGCAGGTAGGAGGTGGCAAGATGCACAATCGTGTCGTTTATACAGCCGCCGCCGAAGGAACAGCGCTCGGTGACAAGCTTCTTAATCTTCCGCGAACCGGTAAACAGATAAAGTGCAAGCGGTTTGGGCCGTTCGCTGACCCTGGCAAGGACATCTTCCAGACGATCGTAGACCAATATCGGCATAATGGGACCGAAAATCTCCTCCTGCATCACCGGATCATCCCAATCCACATCATCCAGAATCGTCGGAGCAATCTGTCTCGTCGACTCATTCACTCCGCCTCCGAATACAATCGACCCGCTTTTCATCAAGCCCCGCAATCGGGCAAAGTGCTTCTCATTGACGATCTTCGGATAGTCGGGATTCTGCTCCGGCTCCCTGCCAAAGAAATCTACGATCGAACGCCGAAGCTCCTCAAGCAGCGCCTCCTTCACTGTGCGGTGCACCAGGATATAATCAGGCGCCACACAGGTCTGGCCCGCATTCAAAAGCTTTCCCCAGACGATCCGCTTTGCCGCCAGGGCAATCTTCGCACTCTCATCCACGATGCAGGGGCTTTTTCCTCCAAGCTCAAGGGTAACAGGCGTCAGATGTTCGGCGGCAGATCGCATCACCGTCCGTCCCACCCCCACGCTGCCGGTAAAAAAGATATAATCAAAATGCTGCTCAAGAAGCGACTGGTTCACCTCCCGTCCACCCTCGACCACCGAAACAAGCCCCTCATCAAGGCTCTCCGCAAGGATCTTCCTGATCACCGCCGAGGTTCGAGGCGAGTAGTTTGAAGGCTTCACCACCGCCGCATTTCCCGCAGCAATGGCCCCTGCAAGGGGTGCAAGGGTAAGCTGAAAGGGATAGTTCCAGGGAGACATGATCAGAACCAGGCCATAGGGCTCCTGATACACCACACTCTTGGAAGGGAAATGCACAATCGAACTCTTCACCCGCCTCGGCCTCGACAAACGCCCGAGGTTCCGCACCATAAAGCCGATCTCCTCCAGCACCATGCCAACTTCCGTTGCATACGCCTCATAGGCGGATTTATTCAAATCCTCCCGCAGCGCCTCCAGCACCGCAGATTCGTTCGCCTCAATAGCCCTGCCCAGGCGCAGGAGTTGCCTTCGCCTAAAGGCCGGATCCTTCGTAACACCGCTTTCAAAAAAACGCCGCTGATCGGCAAGAACCCCACTCATATCACCCATGACTACGCTCCTTATATCCTTAACCATACGACGGTCCACACGGCTCGTACAAGCGCTTTTCCCTTTTTTCTCCTGGGCGTTGCCCGTGCACCTGAGTGCACGGGCCAGTCGACTCCGGGGTACGCTTCGCTCCCGTCCTCGGCTCCCCGCCTCGGACCGCCGACGCCCTCCGTCTCCTTAACGCGGGGATAGTGTTCCGAATCCTGGTGGTAAAAAAGAAGCACTTGTCCTTTGTCCGATGTATACCATACTATCACCTATGGGCATACGAAAAATAGCACAGATTGCGGGAGTTTCCGTATCGACAGTCTCCCGTGTTCTCAACGGAACAAAGCCGGTAAGCGACGATCTGAGAGAAAGAGTGGAGCAGGCAATCCAGGATGTCGGCTATGTTCCCGACTATGTTGCCCGAAGCATGGTGCTGAAAAAAAGCTTCACCGTCGGGGTCATCATGCCGAATACCTCAGAATTATATCACCAGGCAATATTTTACAGCATAGAAAAGGTACTTGATCAGTATGGCTATAAGGCCTTGCTGTGCCTGGTCAAAGACCCGGATGACGCACAGCATCAAAACAACGAATCAGGATATCTGGAAGTATTGGTAAAAAGCAGAACCGATGGGATCATCATGATGCATGAATCATCACGCCCGGAAATCTATTCACGTCTTCACGACAATACTATTCCGATGGTGCAATGCAATATCGATATTCGCAACATTGGCTATCCCCAGGTCAGAATCGACGACTTTGCGGCGGCCTATGACGGAACCTCCTATCTGCTCGGACTCGGCCACACGAACATCGGTGTCATCAGCACCGTTAGCTATTCGATGGCCGAAAAGCGGATCGGAGGATATCGCAAGGCACTTGCCGACCACGGTATCCAGTTCGACAAGCATCTTATTATCTACAGCGAAGACGGACCAGCATACACGCGAGTCTCCTTTGGCGCAGGAAAAGCAGCAATGCGTCAGTTGCTGGATACGACGAAGGGAGTCACGGCGGTTTTTGTGATGAGCGATGAAATGGCGGTAGGTGCTTTTCAAGCCGTACGCGAAGCAGGCTTATCAATACCCCATGACATATCGATCCTCGGATTCGATGGAATAGAACTCGGAGCATTTACCAATCCGCAGCTCACAAGCGTCGAACAGCCGATCGAGCGACTCGGAACCATTGCAGCAAACAAACTTATGACAATGATATCGGGCAATACAATCGAACAGGACGAAATTCTCAAGTATCAGTTACGGGTCCGTTCCTCATGTAGAAACATCTCCTAAACCGAATAATCCATGCCGACAAAAAATGACAAAAAACGGAGGAAGGAAAAACTTGACAGGAAAACGTTTTCCCAATACCCTTGTACCATAACTTTTGAGGAGGCATTATGAAAAAGATCGGAATGGCATGTTTAGCTTGCCTATTGACCGCTTCTGCGGTATGGGGCGCAGGCAGCCAAGAAGCACAATCGGAGAAAACACGACTTATCTTGTGGGACCAGTACTACCGAGGAGTCGAAAGTACGATTATGGATGGCCTCGTACAGGAATTCGAGGCCGAGAATCCCGATATTGATATTGTCAGAGAGACAAAAACCCTCGACGACCTGAAACTGGTGTTAAAGATGTCTGTCGAATCGGGGACCGGTCCCGACATCATGCAGCTCAATCAGGGCGAGGCCGACATGGGCGCATTCGTAAAAGCCGGCCTCATCGTCAACATGAACGAGACAGCCGCAAAAGAGCATTGGGAGGAGATCTTCTCCGAGGCTACGCTGAAAGCCATGGGATATCAGGGCGACTACTACGGTATCGCGACGACCGCAGAGGTTGTCGGATTTTTCTACAATAAAAAGCTGTTTAAGCAGCTTGGTTTCTCTATTCCCAAGACCTTCAAAGAGCTCGAAGATATCCTTGCCGCGACAAAAAAAGCGGGCTATACGCCGATTAATTTTGGAAACCTTGACGGATGGACCGGTATTCATGAATTCAGCGCGCTGCAGCATGTGTTTACGACAAGAACGGAGCTTGATGATATGATGAGCGGGAAGACCGGGAACTTCTGGACGGCCGATGCGAACCGCAAGGCTGCAACGAAACTACAGGAGTGGGTCAAGGCAGGCTACTTTACAAAAGATTTTTCAGGAATCGGCTATGACGACTCTGCAAATATGTTTTTCATGGGAGATTCCCTGTTTATGCTGACCGGCAACTGGTTAATGGGGGAGATGCTCGAAAATGCCCCCTTCGAGGTCGGCTTCTTCCTTTTTCCGGCCGATGATGCGGCCCATCTGAAAGCCATTGGCGGCCCCGGCATTCCCTTTGTCATATCAAGTAAGTCGGAACACCCTGAAGAGGCTACAAAATTCCTCAACTTCCTAGCCTCCAAGCAGACGGCGAAGGCATGGGCCGATCAAATGATGTTGCCGGCACAGACCGTATCGGCATCAGATTATCAGGACTCGCCACAACTATATCAGGATATTTTAAGAGCCTACAACGATATAAACAAAATCAACGGTATGGGCTATTACATAGATTGGATCACGCCTACCTTTTATGACACATGTGCAGCTGCCGTACAACAGCTGACCGCTCTTGAAATTACCCCGCAGAAGTTCGTGGAAAAATTGCAGGCTGATTACAACAGCTACTATCCGGCAAAATAACAATCGCAGTACAGGGCCCTATCTACTCTCTCGGGGCCCTCATATACCTACACAACGAGGAGCAGCATGAACAACGTTCTCATAGTCGGATCGGTATTCGTAGACATCATTTGTGAAGGACTTTCTGAGTACCCCAACAAAGGAGAAGAGCTCTATATAGATAGCATCATCACGTCTCCCGGAGGATCCGCTATTACCACCGTGATACTGAAAAACCTTAACATGAACGTATCACTGGCATCGGCAATAGGAACAGATTTCTTTGGGGCATACCTCATAGACTACCTCACGCAAATCGGGATCTCCGATAGACTTATACACCACGAGCCGACACAAGAAACCGGTGTAAGTATCTGCATTCCGAAAAACAATGACAGGAGTTTTATATCGAAAAAGGGACCGGAGCTTGCACGTTATCTTCCCCACATATTCGAAAAGCTCAAACCCGCAGATATAGAAGAATTTCGATTCTTACATGTCGACTTTCCCCAACTGCAGCATCCTACAATTCAACAATATATATCCGATCGCAGAGATTCTTTGATTATTACCTCGGATATCGGCTATGAAGAGGCATTGGCCTGGAAAAGCGACGACTTTAGTGCATTAAAAGAGGTATCATGGTTTTTTCCAAACGAACAAGAGGCTCGTTTAATCACAAACGAACAAGATCCGGCTGCCATGGTGCATCACTTACGCCGATACGTCCCACACCCGGTGGTGACGCTAGGCCCCAAAGGGGCAATGACGATAGACGAAAGCGAAACGATAATTCAGATTCCCGCACCGCAGGTAAAAGCGGTAAACCCCAGCGGCTCCGGTGACTCATTTACTGCAGGCCTATTGTACGGCCTGGCCCATGGTTTTTCGATTGCCGATACGATACGCTTTGCAAATATCGTGGGAGCAATGTCGACGGAAGATCTGCGATCCTGCAGTTCCGATCTGACTATCGAAGATGTACGAAAGCGATTTGATCTTGAAAAAGAACTTGAAAAAGAAACAGAGGAGGCACATACATGATCCTTGCCGTAATAGGGGCTGGAAGCCCGAGAACACCTTTATTAATACGCGGGCTGCTTTCCCGAAACATGAAGCTTGAACATCTGTATCTCTACGATAAAAAGCAGCAGAAACTAGAGCTCAATGCACGGGTAATAGAGGCGATCATTGCAGCATCGGGACAGGGGCTGAAGCTAACAATCGCATCCTCGTATCAGGAAGCCGTGGAGCAGGCCGATTTCGTCTTCTCGTCAATTCGTGTAGGAGGAGACGAAAGCAGGATTGCCGATGAAACGACAGCCCTAAAGTTCGGACAACTCCCGCAAGAAACCGTCGGAATCGGCGGATTCTCCATGGCCTACCGAACCATTCCCGTTGTTGTGGAGCAGGCAAACATCCTCCACCGCATAAACCCCAAGGCATGGATCATCAATTTTACCAACCCCTCGGGAATGATCACACAGGCCATCCTGGAAAATAGCAATCACAAAAAGGTGATCGGCATCTGCGATGCACCTATCATGATTGATAAATTCGTCGGAACGCTATACGGAGTGTCCAAGGATCATATCACGACACACTATACCGGGCTAAACCACCTCGGATGGGTTACCTCGGTAAAGGTAGACGGGAAAGGGGTAATGGAAGAACTTGTTCACGAACGATTAAAGGAGTTTGTCAAACAGGAACCATTTTATCAAGATCTGGTCGATCACATACAAACCTACCATATACTGCCGAACGAGTATCTCTACTATTATCTCTATCACGAAACCATAGCAAAAAAAATGGCCGGTGTAAAACAGACACGCGGACAGGTTATTCATACGCTGAATAAGCAGTACTATGAAGCACTATCGGTTCCAGGTACAAACCCTATCGATGTGTATAACCACTATATTCAACAGCGCGACGGATCGTACATGACACAGGAAACCGGGTATGCACGAAAAGAAGCACCACGCTTCGACATCCTTACCCACACGGGGTTGTGGGGATATGATGCGGTTGCATTCAACCTTGTCGAAGCCCTGGTTGATACAAACCAAGGCAAGCAGCTGATTGTGAATGTCGCAAACAGGGGTACCCTTCCCTATCTTACAGATAGCGATGTCATCGAAACTTCATGCCTATGCAAAAACGGCCAATGCCATGCAACGGAAACAACGACCGAACTACCCGCATGTGCCACCGATCTCATCAAGCAGGTCAAGAAATTCGAGCGGCTTACCATCGCCGCCGCAGGAAAGAGAGATCGGGAATCCCAAATCGCGGCCCTGGAAGAGAATCCCGTGGTCGCCAAGCATCTTGTTCCGCAGATCATTGACGACCTGAACAAGCGCTTTGCATCTATAGGAAGTGATGATGAGTGAACATAGATCCCTGTATGATTCACCCCTTCGCGGCTATCTCTATCTCCTCCCCGGATTTTTCATCTATTGCCTGTTTTTGTTTATTCCCGTGCTTCAGACCCTCCAGTTAAGCTTTTTCTCCTGGAACGGACTGCAGCCGAAAGTATGTGTGGGAATAAAAAATTTCCTAACACTTTTTTCCGATCCCATCTTTTACCGGTCGCTGGTAAACAATCTGGTATTAGTCATCTTTATCATGGTATTACCCACGCTCATCGGCCTGGTGCTGGCATCGATAATCGAACTTAATCGATACAAAATACGTAAACTCTTTGAAGTGGTTTTGTTCATGCCCTACATTCTTTCCCTCGTTGTTGTCGGAGTCATCTGGAGATGGATCTACAATCCCTCATTCGGCGTCATAAACACATTTCTGCGGGGCATAGGCCTTTCGGATATGACGAAAGCCTGGTTGGGCAACAGCGCTACCGCCCTTACAGCCGTCGGCATATCAGGAACCTGGGTATTCCACGGCTTTGCGATGGTCATCTTTTTGGCAGGGTACAGCAAAATCTCTCACTCCCTTTACGAGGCGATATCCATCGACGGAGGAAATACGCTGCATAAATTCTGGTATATCGCCCTTCCGTCGCTGAATCACGAAATTTCCGTTGTAACGATTTTTCTTTTTATCAACTCGCTTAAAACCTTCGATCTCGTTTATGTGATGACAAAAGGTGGGCCGGGATATGCAACCAATGTTATCTCCCTCTATGTTTTCAAAAACGCATTCCAATACAACCGGTACGGCTACGCCGCAGCACTTGCCGTGACACTTGCGCTCATCATCTACGGAATTTCTTTTGGCATGACCACATTACGAAGGAAGCACACCGATGAATAAACACCATAGAATTCCCGTCTCCCGCGTCATCTGTTTTCTGATCTTAGTACTTTTTTTAATCATTGCCTGTGCTCCGTTCTCATTAATCTGGAGTGCCGCATTCAAAACCAAAGCGGAACTGGTGCATAATGTATTCGGTCCTCCGCAGCAGATGCATTGGGAAAATATTGCGAAAACCTGGGAGCAAGGGCACTTCGGTATCTATTACAAAAACAGTGTTCTTGTCGTCATTCCCGTAGTGCTGTTTTCGATCATGCTGTCACTGACAAATGCATATGCCTTTGCCTATTTTCGCTTCCCCGGAAAAACCCTTCTGTGGGGCATCGTCCTCTTCGGTATGACCATCCCGATGGAAGTCGTGGTCATCCAACTCTATCACCACCTCAAGGGAATGGGCTTACTCAATACCCTTCCCGGCTTGATCCTCCCCCAAATTGCCATGGGCATTCCATTCGGAACCTTTTTCATGCGGGGAACCCTGAAAGAGATCCCAAAATCGCTCATCGAGGCTGCCGAAATCGACGGTGCAGGAACCTCGCAAGTGCTGTGGAAGATCATAACCCCAATGATAGGACCATCGGTCATCACGCTCATCGTATTCTTCTTTACCTGGACCTGGAATGAATTCCTTCTAACCCTGGTGATCATCAGCAAAGAAGCGCTCAGGACCCTGCCTGTCGGTATGGCCTTCTTCCAGGGCAAGTATGTCGGCAACACCCCCTTGATCGCCATGGGCGCAACCTTAATGACGGCCCCCATTATTCTGCTCTATATCTTCCTGCAACACTATGTAATCTCAGGAATAACAGCAGGGGCATTAAAAGAATAATCGAATTCTTTTCCTGGGCGTTGCCCGTGCACCTGAGTGCACGGGCCAGTCGACTCCGGGGTGCGCTTTCGCTCCCGTCCTCGGCTCCCCGCCTCGGACCGCCTGGCGGCGCCCTCCGTCTCCTTAACGCGGTGGTAGTGTTACGAATCCTGGTAGTTTCAGGCTCTCGTACTTTCGCGAATAACCAATTGTCCGGAAATTCGCGACTTCAGATAGCGATAATCGGCATCTGCAATACATTTAAGTATCTGGTCGACAGCCTGTATCCCTATCATGCTTTTGGGAACCCGCACGGTAGTAAGGGACGGCACATGTATCGCTGCAAAGGGAACATCGTCAAATCCGACAACAGAACAATCGCCGGGGATATCGTAGCCTGCCTCCAGCAGTGCCTTCATGGCACCAAGAGCGATAATATCATTATCGGCACATGCAAACCTCGGCAACTGAAAGGGCATGAGCCTCTTGATCGATTCATAGGCTCCAAGCAGGGTCGGTTCAAGTAAAAGCGTTTTTACCGATAGCCCCATTTCAGCAGCTGCCGAGAAGAGTGCATCACTTCGCTCCTGGAAATTGGCCGTCCAGGAACTACTTTTGAGATAGGCAATTTCCGCTTCATTGCAGAGGGAAAGGGCGCTCCGAACCCCCTCTTCATTGTCGATACCTACCGTACTGCAGACATGTCCCTTCATGTTGTTATCCAGAACAAGATAAGGAGCTTCAATCATGTCGAGAAGTGAATACTGCTCAGGCTGCAGTTCTGTCCCTAAAACGATCACCCCACAGAAAGAGGCCATATCAAGCTCTTGCAAGGCTTCTTCCAAGGCATGATCACAGGCGATCATGGTAACCCGGTATCCATGGACCTTGCATTCTTGTACGATGTATTCGAAGATCGATGCAACCGATCCCTGATTTTCCTCAACTAATTTGCAATGGTATCGGTACTTGAGAAACAAGATCGTTTTGCTCGTCTCAGTAGGATAACCATTGGCCTCCAGCAGCTCCCGGATAGCCTTACGTTTTTCCTCTCCGACTCCCGTTTTGTTGTTAAGTACCAAGGATACCGTTGCAGGGGAGACATGGGCGATCGATGCAATTTCCTTAAGCGTCTTTTTTTTCACTGCAATTCCTCTTTGGTCGGCAATGATTCATAGACGCCGATGCGCTGAGCACAGGTCATGGCGGCATCATGAGCCTTGGCTGCACTATCCAAAAGTCCGTGCCCCTTGATCATTTGGGCAATAAAGACTCCTGTAAAGAAATCAGACATACCCGACGGGTCAATAATCTTTCGCTCGGGACAAGGGTCGATAATATCCCAGGAATGGCTGGTAGCCACGATCGTTCCAAGATTTTCCATCTGAAAGACAATCGCCTGTTTTACCCGAGAAAGGAGGAGGGTCGTCGCAATCCTTGCCCCTTTCAGATTATCCACCGGGAATCCGCACAAAAGGCTTGCCGTGTTACAAGACAAAATTAAGAAATCGGGTTTTGTTGAAAACACGTTTTCGGGAATGTCGACCGTGGAAAAATTGATTGCCGTGGGAATACGATGACGTTCGGCCAATTCCAAAAGCGTAAGGGAAGGCTGTACGGTAGCCACTCCGAGATGAGCTCCTATAAAACCACACTGCTTAATCTGCTCTTCACAACTTGCAATATACTGGCTATTTAAAGTAAAGTTGGCACCGAGAAAGTCCAAATACATATTGGGCTCATCGGCACGGACGATGATAGTGGACAGTCCTGTTTTTTCGTTGGCTACCACCTGAACCAAGCTGTAATCGACCCCTTCTTCCCGAACGGTTTCGATGATGTCGCGGCCGAAGGCATCATCCCCGATTTTTCCCATCACGGCGGAAGGTATACCGCACCGGGAACAACCAAAACTTTGGGTGCACCCGTAGCCGCCGGCATGGGTCGACACTCGTTCCCCCATAATCTTGTTCCCAATGACTTGCCTACCAGCCTCCAGGACCATATCGATATTAAGTACACCAAAGAAAAGGGCTTCGGCCTTCATTTTTTAGGTCTCCCGGGGGATCAGAACCGGGGTAAGTAATGTGGATAACGATTCATCGACGGCCTGCCCCTCTATTTCCGCAAGAATCATCTTTGCCACGGCAACGCCGATCTGATATCCGGAAGGAGCAACGGAGGTTATCTGGGGTGATAAATTCTGGGCAAGAGAGGTATTACCGAAACTGACAAGATGCATCGGCTCGCCCCGATTTCTCAGATAGTTCAGGATACCCAAAGCCTGAAAATCGTTGACAGATATAAATGCGTGTCCCTGCCCGTGTATATCATATTTTCGACACATCCGCTCTGCATCCTTAGGATCGTCGGTAGTCAGCACCAAATGAAGCTTTGCAGGGCATTGGGCAATTAAAGCCTCATCCAGGTAGATGTTTCCGTTAAACAGCGAGGAAAAAAACCAGATATCGTTCGGCTGAAATTGAGCGAGATGCAAGAAAGCCGACTGGGCCAAGGCCTTCACATCGTATTGGACAAAGGAAACCTTTCCGACCGTCTCCTGCACCGTGTCCCCAATGATCAGACACGGAAAATTGGCATCACAAAGTTGTACCAACATGTTGTCCATAACATCAAGATGAAAAACAATGCTGCCGGCAATACCCATACTCCTGATATTCCTCAGGCATTGCCGTTCCACCTCGTCATTTTTCGTCGTATCGTTAAAGAGCATGCTATAGCCTGCTATGGTAGTCACATCATCTATGCCTTGGAGCATTTCGGCAAAAAAAAGGTTAGCGATGGTAGGAAGAGTAACGGCGATGATTTTCAGGTACTCCTGCCGTAATCCTCTGGCGACCTCATTTGAGTAGTACCCCAAATCCTGAATAGATTTTAGGACACGCTCTCGGGAAGCCTCCGTAACGTTTTGATTTCCGTTGATCACTCGCGATGCCGTTGCAATGCTTACCCCAGCGCGCGCCGCAACATCTTTGAGTGTAACCAAAAACATCCCCCCCTTTTGGGCCTATTGTAACCTACAACAAATATGAGATGCAATCAGAACGTATACATCTATAGCAGACCTTGAGGAAGCATTTCAGGTGCTGAAAGGCTTCCCATTCAGCACCCGATCATCAATTTTTAACGGCGGCGGACGAAACATATACCCTACGGGAATTTCGTCATCATGTATTTACCCAGTTTTGGGGTTCTTTTCCATTCAGAACATCGATGACGGCTTGTGCCGTACAGAGACTTACCGCAGTGTAGGTCTCAAAGGTTTCGGCCCCTGTATGGGGAGTACAAATAATCTTATCTACGGCAATAAGCCGGCTCTCCTTCGGCAGGGGCTCCGTCTCAAAAACATCAAGAGCAGCCCCACCGAGGTGCCCGGCCTCAATGGAATCGCACAATGCTTCGCTATCGACCAAAGCACCTCGCGCGGTATTAATGAAATAGGCCCCCTTTCGCATCTGGGCAAACGTATCCCTATTCATATAATGGCGGGTCTCCTTGGTACTAGGAATATGGATACTGACAATGTCGCTTTCCGCAAGAAGAGCCTTTTCATCCACAAGGGTAACGCCCAGCGCCGCTGCCGCCTCCCTGTTCGGAAACAGATCGCACGCAAGAATCCTCACCTCAAACCCCGACAATTTTTTTGCGACACGGCGGGCAATATCCCCAAAACCAAGCAAGCCAACGGTTTTCCCCTTTAGATCGTGTCCCACGGCCCGACTCCAAACCCCCTTGCTGAGATCAGCATTGAGGCGAATGGTATTCCTTGCCATGTCAAATATGTACCCAACGGCAAGCTCCGCCACTGCATTGGCGTTCATGCCGAGAGCGTTGGTTACCTTGATGCCTCGCTGCCGGGCCGCGGATAGATCGATATTATCTATTCCGACACCAAAGCGGGCTATAGCCTTGAGCCTCGGGGCAAGAGCGAAAATTTCCTCATCCCATCGATCCATTCCGATGATCGCAGCATCAATATCCGCCACCAGAGGACGTAGCTGCTCGAAAGAATAATAGGGCATGTCACTCTTATTGAGAACAACCGTATGTCCCGCTTTTTCAAGCATCTCCTTTGCAGGTGCACACAATTGCGCATAGTGAGATGCCGTTATCAGTATTTTCCCCATAATTTAGATATACTCCTTCATTCGATCGACCAATATGTGTAGAGCTGCATCGTCAAGCAGCAACGGCTTTGCCTCATCCACGGCAAAGGGAACTCCCCATTGCTTCCCATCCCGATATTTCGGGCAAAGGTGAATGTGCATGTGTTCGGAGGTGTCTCCAAGAATAAGAATGTTCACTTTATCCGGGCTCAAGGCCTTGGTGATAGCTAAAACGGAAGTATGAATATCTCCCATCAACGCCATGTACTGTTCACGTGAAAGCTCCGTTATTTTCCGTAGGTGTTCCTTGTAAGCGAAGATGCACCTTCCGCGGTGTGTTTGGTCACGATGCAGATAGAGCGTTCCCGTCGGAAAACTTGCGATCTCCCTGACAACTTTCTCCAGAGCCTCGTCCCTGTCACACCAGATGCATTGATCCACATCTTTCGTATCCATTACGCATTAATCCTGCGGCTCTTTCGCTCCGCCAGTTTACGTTTGATGATGGGGAAAAAGAGAGGATAGAATAAAGAAACGATTCCGATGATCAGCAGAACACAGGAAATGGGCCGCTGGAAAAATATCCATGCATTTCCATCGGACAGGGCCATCGCCCTTCGGTAATTGTTCTCGATTGTCGCGCCCAGGATCAGTCCCAGAATGATAGGAGGAATGGAAAATTCCATTTTGATGATGAAATATCCAAGGATACCGCAGATAATCATCAGGTAGACATCGTTAATGTTATGATTGATCGCGAAGGTTCCGACAAAGCAGAAAACGAAAATGATGGGAGTCATCAGGTGATTGGGAACATTGACAATCTTTGAGAAAAACTTGATACCGCTGAAGCCTATGATTGCCATGAAAACATTGGCAAAGAACAATCCCACGATGATGAGATAGACCTTTTCGGTTTGTTCGGTGAACAGTAACGGCCCAGGGCTTATACCCTGCATCATCAAGGCACCCAACATAATTGCGGTACAGGCATCACCGGGAATTCCCATGGTGAGAAGGGGAATCAAGGCCCCGCCGCTTATGGCATTGTTTGCGGCTTCCGGAGCTGCAATGCCGTCGGGAGCTCCGTCGCCGAACTTCTCGGGATGCTTGGACCAGCGCTTTGCCTCGTTGTAGCCGACCCAGGCGGCAATATCGCCACCTGTCCCCGGTATCGCACCTATCAAGGTACCGATAAGGCTGGAACGAACAAGAGACGGAAAAATTGTCTTGATATCCTGTCTGGATGGAAAGATCCGCTCTATCTTTGTCTTTTGTACCTCTTCCTTCTTTTTATTGAAGGTTTCTTCAACGGTAATAAGCCCCTGAGAAAATGCAAATAAACCAATGAGAACCGGAATAAAGGAGATGCCTCCCGAAAGATAGATCGTCCCAAAGGTCAATCGGAAATCTCCGGTAAAGCTGTCCATGCCGATCGTTGCAAGCAACAAACCAAGGATGGCTCCGATGATTCCCTTCAGCATACTCGTGCTGGATACACTGGTAACCACCGATAAGCCAAACACAGCCAGGGCAAAGTATTCCGGTGCACTGAACTTCAGAGCGACCTTTGCCAACAGGGGGGCCGTTATCAATAACATAACGGAAGAAAACATCCCCCCGAAGGTAGAGCCTGTAGTGGAAATAGAAAGGGCACGACCGGGCTGCTTGTATTTGATTGCCATGGGATTCCCATCAAGGCAGGTAGCAGCCGAATTCGCCGTTCCTGGAGTATTCAAGAGAATTGCGGTGACCGACCCCCCATAGATTGCCCCACAGAAAATCCCCAGCATCATCATGATGCCGTTTGAACCGGAAAGCGAGAGGGTAAGAGGAAGCATAATCGACATGCCCATAACAGAAGATAAGCCGGGCATGACACCGACCCAGACCCCACAGAGAGCCCCCGAAAATAACGACAAAAGGCTCGCCGGACTAATAACCGATGCTAAAGCTTGGAAGAAAGCGCTCATTGTTCTCCTCGATATAATTGGCTAATAGAAAAGCTTCCCTTTGGGCAAAACCAAGCCCAAAGCCACTGCGAATATGACATAAATGCTTATGGTGATTGCAAAGCTTGCAATGCAGATCTTTGGTATACTTCGCACGCCCATGATCCACATAACCAGTACAACAAAAAGCAATGACGAAGGTAGAAAGCCGATAAAATTAAGTCCAACACCGAAGAGAATCATCACGGCAAACAATTTAACGACCTGGCGAAAGCCCTTCGCCTTGAAATCAATCAGATGATCGGCAAGTTGTTTCCGTGTGAATATCGTCGTTACAGCAAGCAGCGTGGAGACGAAAATGAGCAAGACACCAAGAATTCTCGGCCAGAAGCCTGGTCCCGGGGTTCCATTTACAATTGGGTCAAATCCGCCGGAATAATGAATCACATAGATCCCGACACAGATGAGCAGTATCGCGGTTCCGATATTATATTTTTTCACGTACGTCACCTTGATGAGGAGTGAACGGCGGCGCAAAAAGGGCTACCGTTCACTCGTTTCGATTATTTGACAGAGATATCCTTGCAAAGCTTCGAATAGAGTTTCAGCTGATCGGCAAGGAAGGCCTTAGTCTCCGCCCCATCCATATTGATTGTCTGCATTCCCATGGTTTTCAGCGTTTTCTGGAATGCATCAGAATCGATTGCAGGCCGTAAAACGTTTCGCAGATATTCCACCTTTGCAGGATCTACATCGGCCTTGGCAGAAATAATGCAGAAGCCGGGCATGAAGAAATCGATATCTGCATAACTCTCTTTCATGGTGGGCACATCAGGGTAGGTGGAAAGCCGCTCTTCGGACATCGATGCAAGGAAACGGAGGTTCCCGGCTTGAACTTGCGATGCCGCATTGACGGTTTGGGCGATGGTTGCATTGATATGTCCGCCGACGATGGCGGTCACGCAGTCCGCACTCCCTCCATAGGATACCGTCTTGAACTTGACATCGAAAAACTGCTCGATGGCAAGGACCGCAAGCGAGGGAGCCGCACCCATTCCGGTTTCTCCAATAACAATCTCATTCGGATGAGCCTTTGCATATTCGATGAACTCTTCGAAGGTTGTATACGGCGCATCGGCAGCCGCAATCAGCACAAAGGGATCGATCAGGGCGCAGGCAATAGGCTCAAAGTCTTCTACGGAAATCTTGGTTCGCCCCAGGCAGTAGTTGATGACGAGGTCGGTGTTAAGCACGCCGAGGGTGTAACCGTCGGAGGGAGAGGTGACAACCTGGTTCAGTCCGATGAGGCCGGCACCTCCGGTAACATTGGAAACGGCAAAATTGGTACCGGAAGGAAGCGTTTCCTTCGCTGCATCAAGAACGCCACGAACGGACAGGTCCGTTCCACCGCCGGCAGAATACTGAACGATAACGTTGATGTTCTGATTCGGGTATTCCTTTTCTCCATTCGCGAAAACCTCGCCGGAGAACAGCAGGAATGTTACGATCAGGGCCAGGAAAACTCTTTTCTTCATATATTGCTCCTTTGTATCCCTTTCGGGAAAGAATTGCTGATTATTTCAGATCTCGAATGATCTTTCGCAGAAATGCGGCACTCTGCTTCATTCCAAGCGATGCGTCGGGAATATCCTGCGGATGCCATCGCCGCTCATATTCAAGCGACAACCAGCCGTTGTAACCTCGATCTTTAAGCATCTGCAGGATTGCTGGCCAGTCAAGGATTCCCTCTCCGACAATTCGGGTCACGACCTTCCGCTCCTCCTCCTGAGGGTGTGATACATCAGATGATGAGAAGGTGTGGTCATTTCCCCTGAAGACAAAATCCTTAACATGAACATACCAGCTCTTGTCGAATTGCAGAGGAATGGCCGTTTCGTATTCTTCGTTTCCGGTAAATGTCAGATTTGCCTGATCGTAGAGAATACCTACCGAAGGATGGTTAATAGCATAGGAAATATCAACACTTTCCCGGGCCGATACGGTCATGGTATTAAAGTGATTTTCCAGCACCAGAGAGACCCCATGCTTCTTGGCAATCTCCCCTAGGAAACGAAGACTTTCCACCAGACAGCCGCGCTTTTTCCCGTCTTCATCCCTTTCGTCCTGACCGAAGTTTCCACCATACAGGCGGATGTACTTGGCCCCCAGAATTTCTGCGTATGTGATAACCTTGCAAATGCCTTCGATTTCTTTTTCCCGGATACCCTCGTCAAGATCGTTGAACCGGGAAAAATAGGGAGTCAGACAGGGAATCTCAAGGGACAGATCTTTTGCAAGACGGGATAACTCCCGAAGCGTATCAGTGGATGTCTTTTCCTCCAGTGCACAGCGGTAACCATCCTGAACAATGATCTCGGCTCCGTCGAGTCCAATCTTCTTGAAGAGCCGAAGAGCATCCCCGAGTGAATACTCGGGGGTTCCCATCGTATGACCGGCAATCTTCATTCGCCTACTCCAGGTCGGGGAGGCCAGCGGCCTTGAGAATTTTATGCATCAGGAGATGAGTTTTAAAGGAATCCGCTGCATTGGTAAGCATCGTCTCTCCTGCTTCGAGGCAGGAGAAAAAGTGCTCGTCTTCGGCACGAAATCCCATCTTATCAGCGACCTGAGCCCAGCCCATGGCAAGAGGCGTCATGTCGGTGGTATGGCTCTCCTCATGGTCCACGACAGTTACGGTATCGGGACAGTTGACAAGGACGCTCTTGTTATGGCCGTGCATCTGGAATGTCTCCACCCATTGCCCGCTTGCGCGATCGGCGACAAGCATACCGACGGTACCGTTCGAAAAAGTCATTTGCGCCGTCGCAAGGGTTTCATAATAAGGGTCCGTAAATTTAGAAATTGCCTGGACATCCTCACACTCACCGCAAAAGTAGCGCAGGAGATCCACCATATGGATGGCATTCTCCAACGTTGCACGATATTCCGATGCCGGCCTATTTTTCTGGGCTATGATGACATCGGGAGACAAGGTTCCGTATACTTCCTTTGCCTTTCGATATACAGGAGCATAACGGCGGTTAAAACCGATCATCAAGGCCTTGCCGCTTTTTTCCGAGGCCTCAACCATTTCCTCCATTTCGGAAAGGCTGCATCCCATGGGTTTTTCGCTGAACACATCGAGGCCGGCGTTGAGTAACGCAAGCACATGCTCATGGTGACATTCCTTGGGAGAGAGGACAAAGGCACAATCGAGGCCAAGCTCAATCAGCTGTTCGATGTTTTCTACGGCATGGGAAATGCCGTACCTCTCTTTTGCGCTTTGGGCACTGGCAAGACGTTTTGCGATAACACCGACCAGTTCAACATTATCCATCTCCGAAAGAATCGGCAGATGGGCATTCTCTGCAATCGAGCCGCATCCCACCAGCCCGACTCTGAATTTCCTTTTCATGCGTTTCTCCATGTCTCCTTAGGATTTAGCCAAAAATCCGCCGTCCACGGCGATGGTGAATCCATTCACATAGTCCGAAGCCTCTGAGGCGAGGAAGATGGCAGCCCCTGCCAAGTCTTCCGGAACTCCCCAGCGCTCCATAGGAATCCTGGTATTTGTTTCCGCCATGCGCGAAGCCTCACCCCGCATGGGAGCAGTCATGTCGGTAACCATATATCCGGGAGCAATACAGTTGACATGAATACCGTAGGGAGCCCACTCATTGCACATATGCATGGTAATCATCCTGACCGCGGCCTTCGAAGCGGTATAGGGAATAACCTTGATGCCTCCCTGATACGAGGTCATGGAGCCTATGTTTATGATCTTCCCTCCATGTCCCTGTTTGACGAACTGCCGTGCCGCAGCCTGGCAAAGGAAAAACAAACCAGTCAGATTTACATTCAGGACATCCTGCCAATCCTTACGACTGACATCCAGCGCCATTGCTCTCCTTGTAATTCCGGCGGCGTTCACCAGCACATCAATTTTCCCAAAGGCCGACACCGCCTTATCAATGATAAGATCTGGACTTTCAGGAAGTGCTACATCGAGTCGAATATTGAGGTATTCACGCCCCAAAGCTTTTACTTTCTCACGAGTTCCCGAATCATCGCTTCGTCCAACACACACAATATTGGCCCCGGCTTCGGCAAGCCCCAATGCAATGCCCTGGCCGAGTCCTCTTGTGGCCCCGGTCACCACCGCGGTCTTCCCTTCCAAGCTAAATTTCTCACAAGCCTTCATTATAGTTCCTTAATCTTTGTGATTTATTTTTTCACGATATGTAATCGTTATCAAAAGTATGAAAATAGTATTAACATGGCTTTTGTGAGGTGTCAACAAAAAACAATTTTAATTTGTTTTACCCACTAATTACGCTCCTAATATAGCATTTTCACTTGACATCAACTTAATTTTGGATGATAAATTTAGTTATTCATGATATTTTATCGTTTTTAAGACAGAGACATACAGAAAAAGGAGCTATAAGAATGAAAAAGAAAATAGAAGGCATTGTTCCGGTAATGATCACACCCTTTACCGAAAACGACAGCATCGACTACGAAAGTCTGGAGGCTTTAATCGAATGGTACATCAGCCATGGGGCAGATGCCTTATTCGCCGTCTGCCAATCCAGTGAAATGCAATACCTCAGCCTTCAGGAAAAATCAGAACTCGCGAAATTCGTCGTCAGGACGGTAAAAGGGCGCGTTCCCGTCGTCACCTCGGGACACACAAGCGACGATCCCTATGGGCAACTCGAAGAATTAAAGGTGGCGGTTGATTCAGGCGCCGACGGTATCGTCCTGGTCTCAAACCACCTCGACCCCGGCCGCAAAGGAACAGATACCTTTATCGGCAACCTAAAATGGCTACTGGAACGGCTTCCTTCGGACTTGCCCCTGGGAATCTATGAGTGTCCGGCCCCCTACAGGCGCCTGATCTCCGATGAAGAACTCAAAGTCCTGGCCGATAGTGGGAGGTTCAGCTTCATGAAGGATGTCTCCTGTGATCTGCCAACCGTACAACGCCGTGTGGCCATCACAAAAAAGAGTGGCATGGCAATCCTCAATGCAAATGCGGCAATCGCCTGGGATGCAATGAAGGCAGGGTCCAGAGGATTCAACGGCGTCAGCACAAACTTTCATCCCGATCTATATAAATGGCTTTACTGCTCAAGCCAGGATCATCCGGCCCTTGCCCAGGAGCTTGCGACCTTTCTGGTCCTTGCCGCCTGCACCGAAGCATACGGCTACCCCGTACTGGCAAAGATGTACCACAAGCGTTTGGGAAATTTTAAGGCTATAGGGTCCAGAACCTTTCCTTATGACGTACATGAAAAGGTATGGGGAGTCGAAGCCATACTGGATAAACTCATTGAAGGTACCGAGGCTTACAGGAAGAAAATCGCTGACCTTGGATAGTGTTTCGAATATTGGTGATCTCTATCCCCTCTCGGGCATAGAGATCACCAGGATTCCTGACAGTAGAGACCATTCATTCTTCAAACTCAGTATTTCTACAACAAATCTGTAATTCTTCATTGGCATCATATTCCGCAAAAGAACGATTTATCATACACCAAAACCTTAATCTATTCGTCTATGCTTACCGTAGGGAGGATGAATGGGACACCGGCTTGAGCAGGTTTTTCGGGATCAGTACAGCGAAATGCTCCACTTCATTATTCGGCGTATCGATGATGCTGCAGAGGCGGAAGATATGCTTCAGGAAATTTTTTCCCGGGCGACGGAGCATATGAATGTTCTCGATCCCATCGAAAACCTGGTAGCTTGGCTATGGTGTTCCGTAAAAAATCGCGTGATCGACTACTATCGTGCCCGTGCTCTTCGTCGGAAGCGAGAGACAGAGCTTATCGTCGACGACGGCACCGACGGCTTTGACCTGCTGGCCGATCTAAAACTGCCGGGGGGTGAGCATGCGTACCTACGGAGGATTATTGCGGACACCCTTTATGAGAGTCTTGATGAACTGCCCGAGTCCCAACGAGAGGTTTTCATATTACAGGCGATAGAGGGACGCACCTTTGCAGAAATTGCCGAGCTTACCGGGGAGTCGATCAATACCCTTACCGCCCGTAAACGTTACGCCGTGAAGTTTTTACGACAAAGACTAAAGGAAATCAAGGAGCTCTTACATGAGGAAATGTGAGGCTTACTATGCAGGAGGAAAAAAGATGTTTTACCATAACAGAAAATTTCACCCATTAAGGATAGGGCTCTGGGTTATTCTGGGAATCGTTGCCACAGCGGCCTTTGCCCTTGTCCTCGGCCTTGTTGTCATGCTGCTTTGGAATTGGCTTATGCCCCCGCTTTTCGGTCTTTCCGTCATCGGCTATTGGCAGGCCTGGGGGCTGGTATTGCTAAGCCACATCTTATTCAAAGGGGGATTACATCACGCAGGCCATTATGACAAAGGCTCGTATCATGATCGGAATGACTGGAGAGAAAAGTTCAGACAGCGATTTGAGGACGCGGAACATGATCCTCAATAAGCTTTTCCTGCAGGGTTTGAACCTGAAGGCAGAAAAGGAGGTAACTGAAATTCTCAGCTGCCTCTCCCTTCGGGAAGGATCGATAGTGGCGGACATAGGTTCGGGCGGTGGCTTTTTTGCCGTCGAGTTCGCCAGAAAAATCGGCGACACCGGTAAGGTCTACGCAGTCGACATCAGCGGAAAAAATCTCCGCTTTTTGATGGACTATGCACGGGACAAAGGGATGGAATCCCGAATCATCGCGGTTCTCGGAGAAGAAAATAGCTGTCTCCTTCCGGCGGCATCCCAGGATTTGATCTTTTCGCACAATAGCTTTCATCACATTGCCAGACCTGAGCTTTATTTTCAATCTGCCAGCCGGGCCATGAAATCAGAAGGTCGCCTTGTGGTGATCGACCGGAATAAGGAGGCAAAGGGAGGACGACACTGGGGCCACTCATCATCACCGGAGGATATATGCAGTGCCATGGAAGCGGCAGGACTCTCTTTTGAAAGTTCGCAGGAAGTCCTCAAGGGAAAGTCATTCCAAATTTTCCGAAAGTCGGTTTGATTCGATAAGGTAAGTATTATGGAGGGGGCACGCCCCCCTCCATTAGTATGGGTTAAACTTCTGGATAACCTCCGCAGAAAATTTCGTACCACTATGCATACAAGATTCGATACCGTTGTTCTGCATTACCCCATACATGAATCCGGCAATAAAGGCATCACCCGCTCCCACGGTATTTATCACAGGCACATCCATAATACCGTGGGAATAAAAGGAGTTTCCATCATACGCCATGCTACCTTCCGGGCCAAAGGTAGCGATAATGCTTCGGGGTCCTAAGCCTTTCGTGTATATCAAAAAATCACGTACGAACGAATCCTTTTTCCCATACGAAAAAAAGGCATAATCTACAAATGGCAGGGTCGCGGTAAGGGTTTGTTCATTTTTCTGAACCGAATAGTCCATGATGATCTTACAACCGGATGCCTTAAGCTCAGGCATTAGATACAGCACATGACCGGTAAGATCCATATGCACATATTCATGTTTTTTTACAAACAGAATGTCTTCTCGCGTCGGAGTGTAGTCAGCCATAACACCGGGAATATTTTCCAAATGGACTCGATCATTTCCGTTCTTCAAGCCCATTTTAAAAATGGAAGTCGACCCCGAACGAATCTGTACATGATCGGTATTGATAGAAAAAGAGTTCAGCGTACCGATCATTTCCCTGCCGTATTCATCATCACCGACAACGGTAACGGCAGAAGTTGCGATCCCCCTCCGGGCAAGCTGAATTATACAGTCGATACCGTTTCCTGTAGCGTAGTGAAGCCCCAAATCTTCATATACGTCGATTGTAGAAAAGCCGAAGGCTGCAACTTTCATGACAAACACTCCTTGTACATTGTTTCTGCCTATTCTCCCTGGACTTGAATGAAAAGCCTCCGCTTCTGCGGACCGTCGAATTCGGCAAAATAGATATCCTGCGCAAATCCACACTGGATAACGCCATCTTTAATGGGCAGAACAGCATGATTACCGCACAACATTGATTTTAGATGCCCCGGTGCATTCCCCCCGGTGGCACCGTAACTAGGCAGAAAATGAGAGTGCGCATAGGAATGTTCGGTTGGTATCAAACGCTCCAAAGTCTCCTCGATATCGATAGCCAGGCAGTCAAGTCGCTCATTGACCATGATACCTGAGGTAGTATGTGAAGTAATGACAAAAACAACGCCGTTTTGTATACCGGTATCTCTGACAAAATCACGAACTTTATCTGTAACAGGGATAAGCTGAAACTCTTTATCCGTTAAGTATTCTACTTCTGTTATTTTTACCATATTCCTACCCTTCTATTCCTAAAAATGTCATTGCATTTTCACCCAATATGTCCTTTAAGGTTTCCGGACGCCAATTAAGCGATTCTATTCCACGCTTTATCCTGGCAGTTCGGAATCGGGGATTATTCGAACCAAAGAGAACCTTGCGACTTATATTATTTTCTATCCAAAGTGGTCCCATATGATGCCGCATGAGATGGTCAAAAAAGTCTTCAGGGGAATCCATATACAACAACGCCGTATCGGTATACACATTTGGATATTTCAAAACGATTGCGACCGTTTCATATATCCAGGGCCAGCCAAAATGGGCAAGGCAGAAACGCAGATCCGGATATTTGATGGCAAGCTCTTCGAAATACAAGGGATGAGAATATTTCATGGGAGTCTTGGGTTCCCACGACATACCGGCATGAAATAAAATCGGCTTATTGTAGTACAAACATTTTTGATAGATATCATCCATGATCGGATCCTGCGGATAGAATCCCTGCTTGGATGGATGTAATTTCAGCCCCATGAGGTGTAGTTCCTCAAAAGCCTTTTCAACGATTTCGACGGCATTTTTCCGGAAAGGATCAACACTTGCAAAACCGTAAAAAAGGTCGGGAGCACTATCGACCAAGCCTCTGATCTCCTCATTTGTAATAACACAGCCCCCCATTTGCGTCGTCAAATCCAGCGGCAGCAAAACAAGTCTATCGACACCGGCAAATTGCATCTGTTTTCTCGTTAGTTCAACAGGAAAAGGTGACATGAGATCCCACCCCATTGCTTTCTTCCGAAAATCAACGTCATCCTTATTCTCACATACGTTTTCGTAAAAACCTGGATGTACATGAATATCAATAACCATAGCAATCTCCTCATGGTTGTAAGAACGTGTTTATCCTTTGACGGCTCCGGCTGTTAATCCCTGTACAATATATTTTTGCATAAAGATGAAAACAAAAAGAACAGGGAGGACAACCATACAGCCAAAGGCCATCGACCGGCACCATTCAATCCCATACCGTCCTACGGTATTATAAATTCCCGTGGTAACCGGCCACTTTGTTGAATCGGTTACATAGGTCAAACTATAGATCATATCGCTGTAGCCAAAGAGAAAAGAAAAAACGAAAGAAACGACAACACCCGATGAACTCATTGGCAGAATAACCCGCAAAAAGGATTGTATCGAACTACATCCGTCTATCCTTGCTGCTTCATCAATCTCTTTCGGTATGCTTAAAAAGTATGTTCGCATCATGAGAATGCAGAAGGGGATACCGAGGGTACAGGTTGCCAGGATAGGAGCAAAAAGCGTGTTATAAATTCCAATTTTTTTAAAGATGATAAAATTGGGGACCAAGGTTGAGATTTGTGGTAACATCTGAGAGATAAGAAAAAGAAAGATAATAATCCGTTTCCCCTTGATACGAAATCGAGCAAGGCCGTAGGCCGCCAAGATAGCTAGTGTTGCAGAAATAACCATGCACGTTCCTGCGATGATCATGCTGTTACCCAGGGCTCTTGGAATGTTGAATATTAAGGACTCAAACTGTGTAACATACGCATCAAATGAAGGATGCATTGCAATAAAATCAGGCGGGCTTTTGAAAATTTCCGGTTCGGTTTTTAGCGAACTTATAAACATCCAATAGAGAGGAAATATCAGAAGCACAAACAGTATGATGGAAAAGAATAAATTTATTTGTTTCTTACATTTCCTATGATTCAATTGTATATGGAAACACATGTGTTACATAACCTCTTCTTCTTTATTAATCATTTGTATATATATCAGCCCGATAAAAAATAAGATGACAAAAAGGATATTGGAGATCACGGCACCTTGAGCGAAGTTGTATTTGACGAAAGAGGTTTTATACGAATAAATTGTCATGATTTCGGTTCCATTCACTGGTCCTCCGGCAGTCATGACATAGATCAATTCAAAACACCTGAACGTATAAACGACCCCAAGAACCAAGACAGCTTTAATTGAACTTTCCAGGCATGGAATTGTTATATGGACCAGTTTCTGAATAGTATTTGCACCATCGATGTCCGCACTTTCGTAGAGTTCATCCGGAATATTCGTTAAACCGGTAGAAAGTAAAATCATATTAAAAGGAATTCCGCTCCAGATATTGGCGATGATTACCGAGGCCATAGCAATCTTTGGAGCAAGTAACCACTCGATACGAGAATCTACGGCACCGGTCATCAAAAGAATCTCATTCAAAATGCCGCCTTTCACGCTGAAAAAGAATTTAAAGACAATTGCCGTAACCGTTGGCGGAATAATATATGGAATTAAAAGAAGCGCTCGCATAAATCTATATGACGCTGTCTCTTGCTTAAAAAGAAGTGCAAGTAAAAAGCCAATCGTAAATTGGAAAACGATACAAAAGAAGGTATATATCAATGTCAGCTTTACCGAATTATACAAAGAATCCGATGTACACACTTCTTTATAGTTATCCAGAAAAACAAAATCCTTTACATCATCCATGAGGGTAAAGACATCAACCTTTTGAAAACTCAATATGAAATTATATATTAGTGGATAAAAGATCAGGACACTCATGAATGCAAATGCCGGTAGTATATACAGGTACCCTACACGATTTCCGTCCAGATATTTCAAAATGCAATCCCTCCATCAAAAGTGTCCATGTGTGTCCCCCGCCGGATATAAAAAAAGCGGTACGAAATAGTGGAGGCTTTCCTCCACTATTTCATCTAAACAAGAATCCGGTCTCAGTTATTCAAAGCTTTATCAATGAGTTTTTGGCCGGCTTTCAAGGCTTCTTCCACCGTCATCTGTCCAGATAAGGCACCCTGAATCGCCAATTGATATGCAGAGGAAATCTCAGGCCAAACAGTCGTTACATCCCGTGCCCGAGTATTGGGAATCATTTCAACAAAGGGTATCCAATACTCATTATTGATGTAGCTCGGATCGCTAAGAGTAGACTTGCTTGCAACAAATTCATCCGTATAAAGATTCCACTCGCTATTTCTGTCATAGTCTAAAAACCATTCAAGGAATTTTGCGGCTTCACCAGCATTCTTTCCCTTGACGATAGCCATGTTTTCCCCGCCATATACCGATCTTTGATATTTGTCTGCCGGAATCTTACAGATACCGAAGGAGATCCCTTTATTCTGATAATTTTGAATCTGCCAAGGTCCCATTACTTCCATTGCAATGTTACCCGCAACAAACTGGCTGGAAAGCTCACTCTGACTCCAGCTGATACACTCCTTTGGCATGTAGCCTGCTTCCACCATGCGCGTAAACAATCCCAAAGACCTGACACCGGCGTCACTGTTAAGTTTCATCGTCTGTCCGCCGGCAGACCAAAAGAAAGGCAGGAACTGATATGTAGACTCCTCACTCTCAATTCCTGAAATCGCAAATCCGTAATGATCCTCCGTTGTCAGCCTTTTTGCGGCCTCGAACAACTCGTCAAACGATGTAGGTGGAGTAACACCAGCAGCCCTTAGCATATCGTCGTTGTAGATAATTTCCAGATTATTCGATTCGCATGGAAGAGCATACAGACGATTTTTGTAGGTACAGGTAGCCATTATTTCAGGGAAAATATTTTTCGTACTTTCCCAGTCGGAAACATAATCGGTAATATCCTCAAACATACCCATTGCGGCATAAGAGACGGTATCGCAGTTATCAAGTATGACAATATCCGGTAAAGTACTTGCCGCTGCTCCGACCGACAATTGAGTTTTGAAATCGGCAAAAGGTAAGATGGTCACCGTTATATGCGATCCTTTCGATTGTGCATTATACATATCAACATATTCCTGGAATCGCACCTGGATATTCTCGGTACTGAAATAATGCCACAATGTCAGTTCGGCCTTTCCCGTCCCCTCGGTTTCCGTCTCTCCCTGTGAGAAAATAAAACAAGTACATACCATTATAAGAACTACTATTCCCAGTGCCCTTTTCATACAGTCCTCCTTTAATGAAAATCCGCATACCTGTCGTATGCTTCATTCCATTCAATTTAGGAAAAAGCATACAAACGACGCTCTGAGCGCCATTAGATCTTCTGATTCATTATATAACGTTATATAACCTTTAATACAAACACTCTATCATGCAAGCATTGTATTTGCAAGCATTTTTAACAACCTTTAGTTGTCTATTACAAATAAAGATATTACCAAGGGTTGTGTACATTTTCAATGAGATAGCCATAAGTCTGTGTTATTAAACAATGAAGAAAAGAGATTTTATTCATTTCCCGCCACGATTCAGGACAGTATCTAAACTTTATACTCGATGATAGAATAATAACGAAAATAGCGATCACCGACGGACACAAAGAGAAACCATGAAACATTTTTCATCATGCAAAGCCAATAGATATCTCTCCTACATCTCCGATAACAATCTACCATTTCCGCAACATCAGATCTCAACATCATTTACCGATGGAATGTACGGAGATGCATATGTACATCTCCTCAACTCTGCAATAACCGTAGGAGATTTTGTCGAACTTATTGGATCCTTCGATGAAGAAATTTATAAGAAGATCATCGAACCAAAGGAAGTGCATCTCATGGCTCCCCCTGCAACATGGAAAAAAGCTTTAGAGAAACGTTTTTCCGGGAAAATTTCTGAATACACAAGGGTGTCCTTTCATCCAATGGTTGCAACTTTTGCAGCAAAAGCAGCAACGGCTTTCAAAAAAGAGAAGAAACTATCAATAGAGGGGTATCCGGTAGAAATAAAACCGATCGAAAAAAAGTTACTTCCAGTCCTGCTCGAAGAGGAATGGTCATCCGATGTGGTTGCAAATACCATGGTGAACAATAAAAAAGATTTTCAGGGCTTTGGATTTGTGGCAGGTATCGGAACCAAGATCATAGGCGGGATTGGTTGCTATACGCTTTACCGTAATGGCATAGAAATTGAGATTGACACCCAGGCCGAATATCGACGTCGGGGTATCGCAACGCTACTATCACTACGAATGCTGGAAGAATGCGGAAGACGAAACCTTGCATGTCACTGGGATGCAATGAATATAGCTTCAGCTTCACTTGCCAAGAAACTAGGCTTCATTGAAAAGAGTCAATACAGTTGCACCATGCTATCGAGAAGCTAAGATTTCTCCATGTGCTGCTGGAGGGTAATTTCAATAAATTCTTTCGGACGGACTAACGCCACCATAACTGTAATACGTAAGATATTTTCCAATATATCCTTGGCAGCCATGGTTTCTCCCAATCCGACATGGACACTGAAAGCATCTTCCTCAGTAGCTCCGGCTAATCCTCCCCGTTTCCAGATACCTTCAAGGAAATTTGAAATCATACGTTTTATCGAATCCCAGGTAGACGCTGTATTACTTTCAAAAACATAGGCTTTCGAAGCCAGGCTGATGGACTCTTCCAGCATAATCGCCGTTCGGCGAACGTTTATATAACGCCAATCATGACTGTTGCCGTCCAGAGTACGGGCTCCCCAGACCAAAACACCTTCTCCGGTAAAAGAACGAATGGCATTTACCGCTTTGCCGTCGGAAGGAACATTCAGATATTCCTGTTCGTCCTGGGAAATATCGATAGTTGAAGAAACCACGGAAGCGATGCTCACATTGGCAGGGGCCTTCCAGACACCCCGCGAAGAGTCGACCATAGCGTAAATTCCGGCTATCGCCGCGGAGGGAGCCATTCTGTTCAGATAATCTCTGATTTTCTCTAAAATATTGTTATAAACAGGACTGGCCGGAACCAGGGTTTTGTGTATCAATGCTTCTTCGTCGGCGGTGAAACTTTTTGAAGAAAGTTCATCCAGAAGCTCCAGAATTTTTTTCCCCTTTTCATCGATTTTTGCAGCATCAGCGACTCCCATTTCTTCCTTAATGCATGCCGCCAGAACATCACGGTTGGAAATCTGTTTAAAACTAAGCTCGTTACCGGATATAAGTTCGGTATTCAGCCAGGGATAATAGGCCGCAGCAAAATCCAGATAGGTGTTGCCAATGCCTTCACGGAAATTCTTTACGCAATCGCCTTCCGCGGCCCGAAAGTCTTTGTAACCCTCATAAACATCCAGTATGGCAATGCGGTTTTTCATTTTGCCGCCGCAATGCTCAAGAATCTGCTGCTGCAGGGAGTAACAGGCCTCTTTTGACGGTAATTGTATTGCTTCAGGGATGAGAACCATGGTAGGTTCCTCTTCTTTGAGAAGGGGACCAATACCATTCTTCAATGACTCTGCATTAATTTCGTCTTTATAGGTACCTACGGAAACGATATAGCAGGTATTCCCACCATTCGCAAAAAAGAACAGCAGGCTTCGGAACAGACAATAGTCCGTCGACTTCGGCATAATGGCGTACTTCTTCTTTCCGGCCGAAACCGTTCCTGCCACCCCGGCCGTAGCGACATCTTTTTCCACCGCCGTCTCCGTCAGTTCAAACTGATAATCGGGAGCGCCGCCGAAATATGCCGTAAAATCTTGTAGCGACGAAATCCTCGTCGGCATGCTCAATAGAGAACGATTGTCCTTCACGGCCTTTTCGGTATACCCGATAAAAGCCGGTACGGCTGTGGCAACCTCCACGACAGAATTCGGAAAGTCATTGTTTTCTACGATATAGGCACCCGGTGTTTTCATTGAACCGCTCATAAAAACCTCTTTTTAGAGTGTAACATGAAATATAAAGAAATGAAAAAGCCTGCAAGAAATATTCCCTGCAGGCTCTTTTTCGGTTTCGTATGAATCGTTATTTCAGCTCATCGGCTATATATGAACCGGCAAGATAGCCGGAGGTGAAGGCCCATCCCTGGTCGGCACCTCCGTAGGTGACGTATTCCTTTTTTTCCGTGAAAAGGACGCCCATACAGTCGGTACCCACCGCATAGAGTCCATCGATGACAGAGCCCTCTCTGTCGAGAACTTGGAAGTGCTTATTTACATCCAGTCCGCCGGTGGTGGAATAGACCCATGGAGCTCCAATAACTGCATAATAGGGTCCCTCTCCTTCCACCTTCTCAAAGGTATCCTGATCACTTGAAATCGGCGTTCCGGAAAGATCAAGAACCTTTTGACTCTTTTCCACGCCGTCGGCGGGATTCTTCTTTGTATCACAGTATTCGTTGTACTGGTGTACGGTCTTGGCGAGAACGGCCTGATCGACATGTATCTCCTTCGCGAGGTTTTCAAGGCTATTACCTTTCAGGGCAATCTTATGCTCGACGGCCTTATCCAGAACCTCATAGATGTTGTCGATGGGACTCAGGGCCGGCCAGCCCCCCTGGTTGACAAAAATACCCACGGTATCGAATCGCAGGCCCTTTTCTTTGATCTCGTCGATCATGTTGTTGGACCAGATCGTATAGAAATAGGGACCGGACCGCCAGTTTCCATACGAATTAAGCATCGTTTCGTCGACGAATCGCTTCCCCTCTCTGTTGACAGCCATGGCATTGGGAGCCACAGCCATCATCATGGGAATATCATTCAAAGACCGGGTAGCTGGAGCTCCTGTCAGAAAATCTACACCATCGACGGTTTTGATCTCGTATTCATGCATAACCGCCTTTGCCCCACCAATATGGCTTACCGGGGGTATACCGATATTATAGGTGGCGGCGCCGTCATCGATGGCCTGCTGCAACATCTTTCCATCATTCTGAAGCATGCCGTAGACATTCCAATGCCCGCCGGTAAGCGGATAGTACTTGTCGGAGAGATACTTGTTCATCATATCCGAATTGCCGGCGAATCCCCCGGTTGCAAGCACCACCTTTTTGGCATGGATTATATACCTTGTTCCGTCAGCATTGTGTGCCTTGACCCCAATCACGGATCCGGCATCATTGGTGAGAAGCTCCGTAGCCTCCGTTTCAAGCATATATTTTCCGCCCAATGCGGTAAAATGGTCGACAAAGCCATGAAAGTAGCCGTCTATCTCGTCCTTATTGTTTCCGAAGGAATCGGCATAGTTCACGCACAGCTTGTAAGGAGCGGAGAGGCCCTGTGCAGGTGCTCCGAATACAAAACCGTTTCCGATCAGCCAGTCGATCGCATTGCCCGACTGATCCATCATGTAATCGATTGCCCATTCCTTTGCATCGCCCTCGGTATAGTTCATCCAGTCGGCTTTTAAAACGGCTGGGTCCACATAGTTCCTACCGCCATTCTTTTTTACAAAAGAGGGGGGATTAACCGACATCGGAGATGAGGTAACGGAGCTGGTCCCACCGAATTTTCCGGCCTTATCAATGGCAAGGATGTGCACCTTGGAAGGATCATTCTCGGCGGCCGCGTATAATGCTTCTGCCGCCCGTACCGCCGTGGCGCATCCGGATCCTCCCATTCCAATAACCAGAAGATCGGTATCGATCGTCTCTTCCTGATCCTTCAGGGCCGGAGTCGAATAGAAGGCCGCTACCAGATTTTTATCTCCACCGGCGGCCGTAATGGCCTGTTTCAGGCACGCCTCCGTGGCAGCCTTGATTGCGCTACAGGAAGCGGTAGCACCGGTTATGCTGTCGATCTTAACGGATTGGTGTTCTATCATGCGGGGAATCAGAAGATCTATTGCACTCTGAAGGATCGGGCCGGTCTCGAAATTTTCGAGAAGGTGTATGGTCTTCATCCTGTTATCCGCAATTTCCACCGAAAGATTGACTTTATTATTGGTAGAAAATCCCCATGCCGATGCTGTATAGCTCCCATCCGCCATCTTGACATCTTCGAGGTCTATCGCCTGGGCACCAGAAGCCTGAGCCAAACAGTCCTGCACCGCGGCCTTGACCGCCTCGGATGTATGAGAGGCCCCAGATACAACATCCACATCGGCCGACTGACTTTCGAGGATGGCCTCCTTGAGAGGCTCTAAAGCAGCCTGGCCCACGGCCGGTGTCTCATCATCCCCTTTTATGGTGATATTTGCAATCTTGCCTTTATCAATGTTCAGAGTAACGGCGATATCTCCACCGAAGCCCTTCTCTACCGAACTATAGCTCCCGTCGCTTAGTTTACTTTTGGAAGGCTGGCAGCCAAGCAAAATAAGTGCAGCAAGAAGACCAGCAAAAAGATGCTTACATTTCATTTTTCCCTCCGTGATTCGTATATGAGCATATAGATAAAAAAAACTCGATAAACTATATACCCTATGAAAACGAATATCCATTACGATGCCGAATAATGAGGAATAGAAACTAAAAAAAGCTTGTATATAATACGACATTATAATACGATATATATCATATTAATATAGAGGTGTTTTTATGAATATATCAAAAGTCATCTGCGGCAATTACTCCTATCAGCTGTATAGCTTCGAGTATTTTCTTGAATCAATGAAACGACTGGAACAAAAAGAGATAGAACTTTGGGGGGCAGGACCACATCTATTTCAAGACGACTTTTCAGATGCTATGATAAAATCGTTATCAAAAAAAATCAAAACCTATAACCTAAGTGTCATTTGTTATACCCCGGAACAATGTATGTATCCGATAAATATTGCATCAAGTGACCCTGTTATCAGAAAACGCAGTATAGCGTATCTTATACGATCCATCGAAATAGCATCTCAAATAGAATCACCAAAGACCTTAGTCACTACGGGACAGGGATATCGAGATGAAAGCAAAGAGGATGCATGGGATCGCTGTGTTGAAGCACTATCCATATTAGGCCGAAAAGCAGAACAGCTGGGTGTAACCATTGTGTTTGAACATCTAACGAAAACAACAACCAACCTATGCCTGAAAGCACGAGATGTCGATCGTATGCTGAAAGAGGTCGGAATGAAAAATGTTGTCGGAATGATTGATGTCGATATGGCGGCCCGGCTGCATGAGGGGGTGCGCGACTATTTCGAACTCATGGGGAAATCGATTCAGCATGTCCACTTCGTCGATGGAAATCCGGGAGGACATCTTGCGATAGGAGATGGGATACTTCCTATGGATTCTTATATTGCTGATTTAAACGCATACGGCTATGACGGCTATCTGACCATGGAAATCCTCCATGATTCTTATCATCTGGACCCGGAAGCAGCCTATGCGAAAAGTCTGGAGTGGTGCAGAAATCACCAATACCTTTTTTCAAGGTGAACCGACGATTGCGTTGACTTTTCTTTCAGCCACATCTATCATTGTATGTATACAACACCTTGGGGTGCCGGAATTGGCCGGCTGAGATGGAAACCCTCGAAGTTTCCGACCCATGAACCTGATCCGGATAATGCCGGCGGAGGAAAGCGTGAGGTTGATTCATCCATCATCCATTCATTAATCCCTAGCCAGCCGGATCTCGTAGATAAGGAGATCCCATGAAACATCTTCTCTCCATTGCAGGAAGCGACTGCTCGGGGGGCGCGGGCATTCAGGCCGACTTGAAGGCCTTCAGCGCCAACGGCGTCTACGGCATGACGGTCATCACCGCCATAACAGCCCAAAACACCCGGGGAGTCAGGGCAGTCAGGGCCATGGACCCCGACATTGTCACCGCCCAGATCGATGCGGTCTTTTCAGACATCCGTGTCGACGGGGTAAAAATCGGTATGCTTGCCGAAGGCCCTATCATCGAAGCGGTTGCCGCGGCGCTGCGCAGATGGAAACCGCCGATTACGGTTCTCGACCCGGTTATGGTGGCAAAATCGGGACACCGCCTTCTGACAGAAGAGGCCGAAAGGCTTCTGACTGAGGAGCTGCTCCCCCTTGCGGACCTCATCACTCCCAATATCCCCGAAGCCCTGAAACTTGCATACGCAGGACAGACGCAGACACAGGCGGAAGGAGCCGAACAAAACGAAAACCTGTCGGAACAGGAACGCGAAAGGCTCGCCCTTGAGATTTTGAAGCGGGGTGCAAGGGCCGTTCTGATCAAGGGAGGGCACGCGGACGATCCCGACCGTTCTGTCGATCTCTTGGCAGATGGTAAGGGCTTTCGCCGTTTCGAGGCCGGGCGCCTTGATGCACACCACACACACGGTACGGGATGTTCCCTCTCCAGCGCCCTTGCGGCCTTTCTCGCCCGGGGATTCAGCCTCGAAGCGGCAGTAGAAAGGGCAAAGGCATATGTGACCGAAGGCATAGCCCACGGTATAGCCATCGGCGGTGGCTGCGGCCCCATCCATCACTTTTACGCCCTCTACGGCGGAGAGGAGCTACAGCCATGAATACAAGTACCAGAGACCATACAACAATCGGCTCTCCCCAGCTTGCCCTCCTCTGGTTCGGTGCGGCAATCTCCCTGGCCGAGATTCTCACCGGGGCCCTCTACCGCGGCATGGGAACAGGAGGGGCGCTTGCGGCAATCATAGGCGGCCATCTTTTGGGAGGAATAGCATTTTTCGCCGTCGGCTGGATCTCCTGGAAAGAGCATAAGGATGCCATCGCCATTGCGGACAGCACCCTGGGGAGGCCGGGAGTAACAAGCTTTGCCCTGGTAAACGCCCTTCAGCTTATTGGTTGGACAGCGGTGATGATCATCGCCGGAGCCGAGGGACTTGTTGCCGCGAGCAGCGCAGCCGGAATGACGATATCGCCTCCGGCCTCCCGGCTGCTGATAGGAGCGCTCCTGCTTATCTGGACCGCAGCTGGACGAAAGGGTATACGGGGCATCAATATGATTGCGGTGGCCCTTCTCCTGGTCCTTTCACTATTGTGGGCGATCAAGTTGATTACCCTTCCCGCAGGGGAAATTTCGGCCATTTCCAAAGCCCGGGAACCAGATTCCATAGCCTTTGGGAACATGCTGGAACTGGCGGTCCTCATGCCCCTTTCCTGGCTTCCCCTGATTGGGGACTACACCCGCAGCGCAAAACATGGCCGCAAAGGGGTATCGGCCGCAGCCGTCGGCTACTTTCTGGGAAGTTGCGGGATGTATCTGCTGGGGCTGCTTTCCGTCACCAAACTACCCGGCGCAGGGGCGGTTGAGAGCATGCTTGCCGTGGGAATGGGAGCGGGCGCCGCCTTCGTCGTCCTCCTATCCACGGTTACCACCGGTTTTCTCGACGTCCATTCTGCGGGAGTCTCCCTCCGCCTTGCCTTTCCCGCAATAGGAAGGCACGTGGCCCCCTTACTTGTTGGTTTCGCAGGTCTCATGCTTGCCATGCTGCTTCCCGGCGGCTGGTACGAAAGCTTTCTCTATCTTTTGGGCTCCCTCTTTGCCCCCTTCTTCGGGGTGATTTTCTGCCGCCGCCTCTTCTTTGCAAAAGCCCCGTTATCCATACTCCTGATTATTCTCGGCTTTGCAGCCTGGGCGGCAGGGGTCGGAGCCTACTATATCCTCTTGCCCAAGGGAACCCCTCTGGGTGTCTCCCTGCCGGCAATGCTTATCTCGATGGTCGTCTATTTTCTCTTCATGAAAGGAGCTTATGTATGGAATTCAAAGGCTTAAACACGGCTTTTCACAACATACGCAGTGCATCTCCCCTGATTCACCACATCACCAACATGGTGACCATCAACGACTGCGCCAATATCACCCTCGCCTTCGGCGGTGCTCCGGTTATGACAGACTGGGAAGAAGACGCCCTCGATATGGTGGAACATGCAGGGGCCCTGGTCCTGAATATGGGGACCCTTAATCCCGATAGTATTGAAGCCATGCTGGCCGCAGGCGGCAGGGCAAGGGAACTCGGCATTCCCATCATTTTCGACCCGGTCGGGGCAGGAGCCACGGCCCCGCGCCGCAAAGCTGCGAGGCAGATCCTTGAAGGTCTGCGCCCGGACATCGTCAAGGGAAACGCCGCGGAGATCGCCTTCCTTGCAGGACAGGAGGTGAGGCAGAAAGGGGTCGATTCAACCCTCGAAGAGGGGGTGCTGGAAAGCGTATATAGCCTGGCCTCTGCCTTCGGCATAATAGTAATTGCAACAGGACGCGAAGACCTCATATCCGACGGCAGCAATACGATTCGGATTTGCGGCGGCTCCGCCATGATGGGAAGGATAACCGGCACGGGCTGCATGAGCGCATCGGCCCTCGGATGCTTTGCCTCGGTCTTTCCCTCGAAGCTCGAGGCGGCGGCAGGTGCCATCCTTGCCATGGACCTGGCCGGAGAGACGGCAGCCCGGGCATTGACCGCAGAAGAAGGCAGCGGCAGCTTCCGTATGCGGCTCATCGATGCAGCAAGCCGTATGGACGACAGCACCTTTTTCCACCCGGAGCGGATCAGCCATGTGTAAGCCCATGAAGTCCATGTATAAATCCATCAATGCAGCCATGAGCCTTTGCATCGTAACCGATGCGGGATTCCGCCCCGAAGACCAGTTCCTTTCCACGGTGGAGACGGCCCTGAAAAACGGTGCGACCATGGTCCAGTACCGGGAAAAAAGCGGACGCTATTGCGACAGAGAGATATACGATCGTGGTATGAAGCTGGTGACACTGTGTCGCAGATTCGGTGTTCCGCTGGTCGTGGACGACCGAATCGATATCGCCATGGCAATCGGTGCCGACGGACTTCACATCGGCCAGAACGACCTTCCTTTGCCGGTTGCAAAGCGAATCTGGCCGGAAGGAGGGATCTTCGGTGTTTCGGTCGCAGACCTCGGGGAGATGCGGCTGGCCCAGGAACAGGAGGCCGACTATCTCGGAGTCGGGGCCTTTCCCACAACGACAAAGAAGGATTATTCCAATGTGGAGGCAAAGCTGTTATCATCGATGGTGAAAGAAAGCAGCCTTCCGATGATGGCCATCGGCGGAATAAATGCCGAAAACGCCTCGATCCCTATCGGGTGGGGCTGTGTCGGTGTGGCGGTGATTTCGGCGATCTGGAAGGCCCCGGATCCTGCCGCGGCAACGCGACACATCCTGGAAACGGTACGGAAAGCGAAAGGAGATCGCGCATGAAGGAACCGGTCAAAGCACTGCTCTGGGACAAGGACGGAACCCTGGTGGACAGCCTTGAACAATGGGTAGCCCGCGACCGTCGGCTGCTCCAGATGCTTTGCAGGAAACTGGACATCCCCGAAGCAGATCATGCCGCAGCCGTGGCGGCAGGCCTTGCCGCTATTGGTGTGAGGGAAGAGGGAATCGACCCAAGGGGAGAGATTGCCAGGGGAACCGAGGCTTCCATCGCCGCAGCCATGGCAGGGGCGCTTAGCGCCTTCGGACAACTCCCCTCCCCCGAGGCCTTCGCTTCCCTTGTGGGAGGCTTTATAGGAGATATTCTTGCATCGGACAAAACCCCGGCCCCTTTGCGCCGGGGCATCCACGCCCTTCTGACCGAGGCCGCGAAAAGGCGTATTATCCAGGGGCTTGCAAGCTCTGACAGCAGGAAGTCCTGCCTCAAAGAGCTTTCGGCCCATGGAATCGTGACCTTCTTCACGTTCTTCGCCTTCGGCGATGAGGTTCCCAGAGCGAAACCGGATCCGTGGTGCGTTGAGCGGTTCTCCAAAGAGATTGCCATTCCCCCCTCGCAGATCCTCGTCATCGGAGATGCCCCTACCGACGAGGAGATGGCAACGGCAGCGGGGGCACAGTTTTGCGCCCTGCTCGGCGGGGCCGGGGCCAGGGAGGATTTTTCAGACCGCTGCATCGTTGCGGGTCATCCGGATGAGATACTCTCACTTCTGGGCTGAAGCAGCTCCTCCTGCCGAACCCGAACCCGAACCTGATGCCTTGCCGTCCAAGGAAAGCAGGTAGCGCTTGAGCCCTAACCAGAGGAGGCCGTCGGCCTCCCGCTCTATGTCTATCTTATGTTGTAGAGGAGGCAATTTTTTTATTTCATCAAGACGGAACCCCTCTTTGATCAGAACAAAAGAGCCGAGGCCCGGGCGCAGGGCCTTCTGCGGACACAGGTAGAGGCAACGCAGACACATGACGCATTCGAAGCCGAAAACAGGGCGTCCACTCCGTATGTCGATATTTGCCACCGGACACTCCCTTGCACAGAGGCCACAGCCGATGCAATGCTCATCGGCCCGGATCCTCTTTCCGAAGAGCCTAGCACCCGGCGTCTCCAGCTTACCAAGTAGTGAAAGCAGGCGATTTCCAGGGCCCGGTATCATCCTCCGTTTTCCGCCTGAAAGAAACTCATCTACCACGCTTCCGGCCCGTTCTGGGAGGACCTCCAGCAAGCGAGCCGCAAGAGCCGGCTTCGTAGCTACAATCCAATTGGAAGGCATAACAAGCATCCGCTCGTAGCGGACCAGGAATCCCTTTCGGGAAAGCCGGCGTTTCACAGCAACACGGCAGGCAAGATTTGGGGTTATATCTCCACCGCCGGAAACCGAGATAACGGCAGCGGGAACAGACTTCGTTATCTCCTGTCCCCGGATCCACTCCATCACCGGCCGGGGTGCATTAGCCGCATGTACGGGATAGCAAAGAAGCAGATAATCGAACGATCCTTTCGGTTCGGCCGCGTCATGACGCAGTTCGTGCATTTGGACGAAAGCCCCCCGCTGGTTACAGGCAGCTTTAAAGGTTTCGGCTACATGGGTCGTGCAGCCGGTACCACTGAAAAAGACAATGCGCACTATCCGGTGATCCATAATGAACACTCTCCGGCGATGTTATCATCCGTTACTTTTCACCACCAGCTCGCGGTTGTCAAGGCGCAGGAGAAAGAAAGCGGCAGCGGCGACAAGAAGCTCATTAGCAGGAATCGAGAGCCATATACCAAGGTCACCTAAAAATCGAGGGAGGATGAGAACGAAAATATTAATGATCACCACGCCTCGAAGAATAGCGATAAGGGCCGAATGTCCAGCCTTTCCCAGGGCGGTAAAAAATGCAGTGGTGACGATATTGAAGCCGTTGAGCAAGAAGGAAAATGAGACAATCAGCAAACCGGTGCTTGCGACCGTAAGAAAGCGCGGGTTATCGACATTGTACAGACGCGGCAAAAGAGAGGAAGCGGCGGCGCAGGCAGCAAACGAAAGGATGCCCACAATGAAGGCGGCATACACGGCAATTCGGAAAAAGCGTTTAACGGAGAGGATATCTTTCGCACCATAGGCACGCCCAACCAGAGGGGCAAGGCCCTGAATGATCCCGGTTAGGACCATCCCCTGAAGCATAATGATATAGCCGGCCACCGTATACGCGGCAACGCCGTCGACACCTATGCGCCGAAGGAGCACCGCATTGAAAATGAAGGTGGTTATGGAGACGGAAAACTGCCCGATCATTTCCGAAGAACCGTTGTACAGCAACATAACGATTTCCCGCATCCGGCAACGAGGGACCACAAGACGAAACAGTGATCGTCCGGAAAGGAAGTAAAAGAGCCCGCACAGGAAGGGAAGAAGAAGTGCAATCCCGGTGGCAAGGGCGGCCCCCCGCATTCCCCAGCCGTATACCACAATAAACAGGTAGTCGAGCAGCAGATTGAGACAGTTACCTGCCAGAGAAAAAAAGAGGGAGAGAACCGGTTTCCCCTCCGTCCGCAAAAAGATGGAAAATCCGATATTGATGGTCATAAAGATGTAAAAGTAAAGCAGGACTCCCAGATAATCACGGCCGAATGGGCGCAGCTCACCTTCAAGATTGAGGAAGGTAAGGAGCTCGTCAAAAAAGAATCCGGCCAACAACATAACGAGAAATATCGATATCGTTCCCAAGGTAAAGGTTATCGAGAAAATCCGGCTGGCCTCCTCGAAATCACCTCTTCCGAGATTATGAGTTGCAGGAACCATTCCCCCCACATAGATCATGATCGAAATCCCCAAAAGCAGATAGAGAAAGGGAACGACGAGATTAGTGGTGGCAAGTCCCCGGCTTCCTACGAACCGTCCAATGAATAGTCCGTCGACCACGATGATAAAGGATGAGAGAAACATTCCCAGTACAGCAGGCAAGGCATAGGCAAGAAACTGTCTCACCGGCTGCTTTTGAGACAAGAGTAACTGATCCATGGAATCCTCCTTTTTCGTTTCCTGAAAAAGAGGATAGGAGCTCTTACATTTTATTACTTCTGAATTTGTGCGCAGGCCGTACGGGAACACAAAGATCAACATCAAAGAGCCCCGCCTCGTCGGTGCCTGCCGAATAGTAACGCTCAAAAATAAAGCCTTGCCCTACCGTATATCCGTGATAGGGCATCCAGACTCCGACAAGATCGTTGAAAGCAATCAAAAGCCGCTCATGTCCCCCGCGATAGCGGTAACAGGCATGCAGACCTCCGGGCATCGCGAGGGTACCCGGCCCATAGGCATCAGGCAGTTCAAAAGCGGGGTTATAGACACAGGAACGGGAATCGGTGATGAGGGGATCGTCGAAGGAAATCCCGATAAACGATGGAGAGGAAAGCCGGCGAAGATAGGATCCCATGCTCTCGCAAAAGCGACACCAGACCTCTCCAAGGCGGGAATAAGGGCCGATGAATTTTCTGGTGACAATGCGGGTGGACGGCAGCACACGAAGAGAAATCCGGGAGTCCAGGAAGGAAAGCAGGGCATCGTCAGGGGATTCCTGTCTTTTACGTATTTCATGGAGCTGCTCGGCATAGGGAACGGAAGCCCTGAAGGGCCGCTCATTCCGATAACGCATAGGAGAGGTGCCGAAATGATCGCGGAAGGCCGTGGCAAAATTCGAGGGACTGAATCCCGCTTCCAGGGCAATATCCGTTACCGTTGCCGATGGTTCTTTCAGTAAGCGGAATGCCCCCCGTTCGAGTCGTAATCTTTTGATGCAGGTATAAAGGCTTTCACCCGTTACCTGCCTGAACATGCGATTGAAGTAATACGGTGAAAAGCAGCAGGCATCCGCAACCCTCCCTACAGAGAGCTGTTCATCAAGATGGGTATAGATGAAATCAACAGCCTGGTGAATTATAGAAGGATCAAACATTTAATTTTGTTCATCATGTTCTATGCTAAGCGCCATATGGCTCTTCAATGTTTCAAAGTAGGGCCGATATCCCTTTCCTTTTTCAAAAGATAGCAATTTTAACTTTCTAAGAAATTCGATATCACGTAAAAATGTCCTATCAGACACTTTTCTATACAGGTTTTCTATTTCTTTGTTCGGGAAGGTCGATGTAGAAGGATCAAAGTATGTATCCATGGGTAAGGATAAAATCAATTCTCTCCGCCTCTTATTCATCGATGATAAGTCCTGTTTATTCTTTTTCAGATTCTTAAACACATCAAATATATGACTTTTCCATGAAACTACCAGCTGTGACTCCTGTATTTGTCCCAAAACAGCAACCAAGCCATCACGGAATCCCTGAAGCGCGTAAAAGAGAAAATCTGTTAGATTCTGAGTCTGCATAGCATGTTCTATCTGACGATAATACATGGTTCTCGTTTCATTATAATGATTTGATAGTATGTGCGATGCAATATCAGGAAGCCCAGCCCGCATGAGAATAAAAAATTCTACAAGCCTGGCCGTCCTTCCATTTCCATCAGAAAAAGGGTGTATCCAAGCAATATACAGGTGCGTAACTATGGCCTGAATGATTGCATCTTCGATTTTCTGGCTTTCACCAAATTGAAATTCCTTTTTTATCCACACACAAAGCTTATCAATAAGCTTTGGAACGCTCTCCGAAGATGGTGGCCGATTGTTGCCTACAATTACATTCCGCTTTCTGAAGGAGCCGGGAGTGGCATCAAAAGCCATTCCTATATTTCTACCTATCATTTCATGGAAACGCTTTAAAAGATTTGGCGTGATGTATTCAATGTGCTTATCAAACACCAATTGCCGTAAAACTGTATTCAGAGCTGTAATAACGTTACTTACTTCTTGTTTCTGATATTCTTTGGATGGCGGGACTTCCCCCCCTGATTGGATGTTCTCAATTTCTTCGTATGTAAGGGTGTTTCCTTCTATGGCAGTAGTAGCCTGTGCCCCCGTAATCAAAGCAACGGCCAATAGTTTCCTTCGATATTCAGGTAAGATAGGGGTGTTTGTTATCGAATGTATTACACCGATACTTTCACCTAATAAAAGGGCAATGTCCTTAGTGATAGTCCATCTCTCCTGAAAGCAGAGATGTTCATAATTATTATGATATTGGAGCATGGCGAAAAACTCCTTGTGTATTGTCATAATGATTATCTATTATTTTACACATGTCAAAGTAAAAATGTCGCAGATATCACATGTTTTTGTCAAGATAAATCACCATATAAATTAATATATTATAATAATATAAGTTTTATATGTATATTTATTTTTCAATAATATTGTCATAAACCACTATAGATTAACACTATCATATTGTCGTATCACACAACATAGGGTCTGGATAAAGAAAACCCCTTTCTTTTGCAGAAAGGGGTGCATCCTTCACTTTCGATTTCTGCCCTACTCGAACAGATCCTCTTCACATTCCGGCATCACGGATTTTAGGAAATCGACGGCCTTTACCACTCCCGCCATTGGAGACATGGTGAGATCTTCCTGCTCGATGCAGACGACTCCGTCGTAGCCGGACATCCGTACCACCACGAGAAACTCTTTCCACCATAAGGAATCATGACCGTAGCCAAGGGCTACATAGTTCCAGCTGCGATCGGAAAACTTATCGATGGGTTTGGTATCCAAAACCCCATGAGCGGTCACCATCCGGCGTTCGAGCCGAACATCCTTTGCATGCACATGATAAATCGATGTACCTAATACCCTTGCGGCTTCGATCGGATCCCCACCCATCCAGAAAAGATGGCTGGGATCAAGATTCATGCCGACCATATCGCCGACAGTATCGTGCAGTCTGAAAAAGCTTTCCACGTTATAGACAAGCTGGCAGCCATGGTTTTCAAGAGCAATACATTCAATGCCATGATCGGCGGCACGTTTGACATTCTCCCGCCAATAGGGAATGGCAACCTCGTTCCACTGCCAGTTCAGAATCTCCGTGGTAATCGGAGGCCAGGAAGTGGTAATCCAGTTCGGATTACTGTCGCCGGGCCCTCCGGGCAGACCCGACATCATGATGATCTTTTTTATGCCCCACGCCTCTGCAAGCTTATAGGTCTTCCGCACCACATCTTCATGCTGCTCACCCACCTCTCCCGGTGCAAGCTGATTTCCCGAACAATTCAGGGCAATGATATGCGCACCTGCCGCATGTACCTTTCCCAGGTACTCATCACGTTTATCCTTGCTCGAGACAAGGGCATCGAGATCAGCATGAGGAGCAGAGGACCAATTGCCCATGGGAAGTTCAAGCTTTTTCACCCCAAGGGAGGTAATGGTCTTCAGCATCTGCTCAAAGGGCTGAAAACCAAGCCCGTCCGTATTAAATCCTATCTTCATCTATTTCTCCCCCGTAATATTATCTTATATCAGGGTTACACCACCGGCAATAGTGTGTGTGACAGGAACATGAAAAGCTCCCACGGAAATCAGACGAGGAGCTTTTGATATCATGTATGGCTTTTTAGAGGCTGCAAATTTTATCTGTTATAGCAAATTAAGTTGCTGGCTAAACCAATACCGGGTTCAGCCAGCAATTCTTATATACGATTAGTTTATACCACTACTTCGCTTATTTTAACAGGACGATTTTCCCGAAGGGATTTTTTTGCTGCAATGGCAATATACACAGGCATTAAACCATCGAGGCCGGAGACTTCCGGATCCCTGTCGTTAATAATTGCATCAACAAAGCTTTGAGCCTCTGCAATAAAAGCATCATTATAACGCTCCAGAAAAAACCATGTAGGTTTTTCGCAGAACACTCCATCGGCAGTACTTATCATGGATGTATTTATCCGATCATTAAAATCCTGAACACAGCCTTTATCACAATGAACTTCGACGCGTTGATCATAACCATATCTAGCCGCTCTACTATTTTCTATAACACCTATTGCCCCATTTTCAAACTTAAGCATTATGATAGCCGTATCTACATCGTCATACTTTTTAAGACCTGGATCGATCATAATAGTACCGTAAGCTGCAACCTCAGAGACTTCGCTCCCCGATAAATAGCGAGCCATATCAAAATCATGAATCGTCATATCCATGAAAATGCCACCAGATGTTGCTACATACTCTATTGGTTGCGGTTCGGGATCTCTGGAAGTAACCTTTACAATATGAGGATGGCCCATCGCACCAGATGCTACGGTATCATGAACTTTTTTATGATTATGATCAAATCGGCGGACAAACCCTACTTGTAGTTTTACCCCAGAGGCCTCAACCGACGACAAAGCATGTTTTATTACACCAGCATCGGTATGAATCGGCTTTTCGCAGAAAATATGCTTACCGGCCTTTGAGGCCTCAAGAATCAGTTCGGCATGAGAAGCTGTCGAAGAACAGATAAAAACAGCATCAACATCAGAGTCCTGTATAAGCTTTACAGGGTCATCATAAATTTTCTTTATTCCTAGGCAGGACACCCAATCGCGGATCTCGTCATTCATCACAATGTCTGCAGCTGCTGTCACTTCAGCACCTCTTACCGATGCAACGAGATTATTACCGTGTAATCTTCCTATACGGCCCAAGCCGATCAGTCCTATTCGCACTGTTTTTGCCATATAACGCCACTCCTTTATGCATTTCCCTTTTTTCTTGTCTGCATGTCAAACCAAACAGCAGCTACTAAAATACTGCCTTTTACGATGTATTGCCAAAATGCATCCATATTCATCATGCTCATACCATTATCAATAGAAGCCATCACCAGGGCACCGAAAATAGCGCCTGCCACCTTACCAACGCCACCAGTCATGCTTGTTCCTCCAATGACAGCAGCGGCGATTGCATCAAGCTCAAGATTCATATTGGTAACAGTTATTGTTCCAGCATTAAGACGAGCGGCGAGAATTAAACCTGCTATTGCAACCATCATCCCATGGATGGTATATACGATAAGTAAATTTTTACTTACGTTGATTCCAGAATATTTTGCGGCATCCAGATTCCCTCCAATCGCATAGATACTGCGGCCAAAGACTGTTTTTTCCGCTACAATAGTCAAAAGAAATGAAATGATGAACATGATCAAGACCGGGACAGGCATTCCTCGATAACTATTCATGATATAAACGGCTACCAAGATACCGACAGCCGTTATTCCCCAACGAATAAGCATAGCCTGTAAAGGCTCAAACAGGGTTCCATGTTTTCGCTGACCAGAGCGCCGTTGAATTTCATTCATTAACAAAAAAAGAATTATGGCAATGCCGATAACAGTAGTTAATGTCTTACTTATGTATGCTTGTCCGAAATAGCGTAAAGAATCCTCCAAAGGAGCAATAGTTGCACCTTTGGATATTGCCAAAACCAAACCTTTAAATACCAACTGACCACCGAGTGTCACAATAAAGGGCGCCAGCCCGGCATAGGCAATAAGAGAACCCTGCAGAACAAATACCAGCATGCCCAGCAAAAGAGAAATAATAATAGTGGGCAGCGTACCCACACTATAAAAAACCTGTAAACCTGCCGCCGTACAACCAATAAAGCCAACTACAGCACCTGCAGAAAGATCAATTCCGCCGGTAACCATTACCAGGACCATGCTGCTTCCCATGATGGCCACAATAGTCATTTGTCTCATCAAATTGGACAGATTTCGGCTCGAGAGAAATGATGTACCAAGTGTTCTAAAACCATTACTGGTTAGATAAGAAAAGACAACCCATAGTATCACCAAAATGGCGACCATGGTAAAAGTACGCATGTCGATCTTTTTTTTAGAAAAATAGTGTTTCATTGAATCGTTCATATCTTTTACCTCCCTGCAACCGACGCCTGCAGCAGTTTTTCTTGTGTCGCTTCGGCAACATCAAATTCCCCAGTGATCTTTCCACCGGCCATAGTTAATATTCTGTCGCTCATTCCAAGTATTTCTTCCATTTCGGAAGAAATCATGATAACTACTACGCCTTTCTCTACCAGGTCATTCATGATTTTATAGATTTCATATTTTGCTCCGACATCGATTCCCCTGGTAGGTTCATCGAGGATAATTACTTTTGGATCACAAAATAAAGCTTTCGCGATGACAACTTTTTGCTGATTACCACCACTAAGCGTAGAAACTTTTACACTAATATTGGGAGCAACGATTCTGATGGTGTCCACATAATCTTTTGTATAAGCGACTTCTTTATCTGCATCTAAAATACCGGCTCTTGATACTTTTTTCAAAGCAGCAAGGGTAACATTTTCTTTTATATCCATTAAGAGATTAAGCCCTAATTTTTTGCGATCTTCACTAATGATTGCCAATCCATGCTTCAATGCATCTAATGGACTTTTAATTATTACGTCTTTATTGTCGATCCAGACTTCACCTTCACCTTTTTCACGAAAAGCACCGAACACGGATGTAAATAGTTCAGTACGTCCTGCACCCATAAGGCCACTTATACCAAGTATTTCTCCCCGATAAGCCTTCAAGTTTACATTATCGATCAATTTTCGCCCTGGGACATCGGGATTCTCAACAGAATAATTCTTAATTTCAAAAACCAGATCGCCTCTTTTATGAGGAACTCTCGGAAACATATTCGTCAGTTCACGACCGACCATTAATTTAATCATAGTCTCTTTATCAATATCCGATCGCTTTCTTGAATCGATGGTCTTTCCATCACGCAAGATGGTTATCTCATCGGCAATGCGCATTACTTCATCTAAACGATGAGATATATAAATACACGTCACACCTTTTGATCGCAGCCCGTCAATAATCCCGAGTAATACATCGACTTCTGATTCTGTAAGGGCAGAGGTTGGTTCATCCAGAATAAGAAGGCTAACGTCCTTCGCCAAAGCCTTTGCGATTTCCACCATTTGCTTTTGACCAATACCAAGATTCTTAACTTTTTCATCGGGACGTATAAGAATAGTATCTGTAGTGTTCATGCCGATCTGTTTAAGCAAAGATAAGGTTTCTGCATACATTGCATCAAAGTCAATAAAGCCATACCGAGTGGGCTTCTCATTGAGAAAAATATTCTCGGCAACACTCATTTCCGGAACTAAATTTAATTCCTGATGAATACAGGCAATACCGGCCCTTTCTACTTCCTTGATGCTAAAAAACTTTGCTTCATTCTCATGTATAAGCATTTTTCCGCTATAGGTATTATATGGGTACACTCCGCTGATAATCTTAATTAAAGTTGATTTCCCCGCACCATTCTCGCCAACCAGTGCATGAACGGTTCCCTCTGTCACTTTGAAATCAACCTTATCCAAAGCTTTTACGCCTGGAAATAATTTGGTGATCTTTCTCATTTCCAGTATATTTTTCTCTTGCACAGACCCTTTCCCCTTCATCCTGTATCGTCGAAAAACATACGTGCCTCCCTCAAAACAAGGAAGGCACACCTATAATCATTTATTCTAAAAGTATTTGCTATTTTTCAGGCCATTCACTTTTTGGTAGATTCTTATAAACTTCTTCCAGCGTATGAAATTTATCCCGCGCAATTAGAATGTCGTAAAGGTTATCCTTATCAATTGCAATAACATCTACAGAAAAGCTGTCGACCTGCTTATAGTTATTATCCAAAGTTGTCCATACCCCAAGCGAACTATCGATTGAGGATTGCGGATCCTTCCCTGTCGCAATCGCAACAGCAAGCTCCATAGCAGCACGATTTAATTTTGCAAGAGGTTTATACACAGTTCCTGTTTGCGTTCCTTCAACAATACGCTGGCAAGCAGCAAGATCTGCATCCTGGCCTGAAATTGGAACATTCAAACCCTGAGCAGCCAAAGCCTGTATAGCGCCCCCTGCTGTTCCATCATTGGAAGCAATAACAGCCTGTATGTCGTTATTCGTCAGCGTAAGACCATTCTCAACATTCTTTAGGGCCTCGTTCGGGTCCCAGCCTCGACACCATTGTTCGAGAACGATGTCAATATCCCCCCGGTCGATATAAGGCTGTAACACACTTTTCTGACCGGCCGCTACAAGATGCGCATTGTTATCTTCCGCAGCACCCTTGAGCCAAATAAAATTTCCTTTATCGACTTTGTTGATAACAAAATTTGCCTGTGTAACACCAACCTTAAAGGAGTCAAACGTCACGTAATAATCCAAGTCGCAATTTAATGCAAACCTATCATATGAAATAACTTTAATACCAGCATCGTGAGCAGAAGTTATGATAGGAGCAACGGCAGATGCATCCAGAGATTGTAAAATAAGAACATCAATCCCTTGATTTATAAGATTCTCGCATTGGGAAACTTGTTTTTGTGCATTATTCTCGGCAGATTGAACTAATAATTCAAAGCCATGTTCTTTTGCATACGATCTAAACATATCTATTTCACGTTGCCATCGCTCTTCCTGTGTATGCCCAACAGAGACACCAACTTTGATATTTTTAATATCCTTTGGTCCGGAAGAAGCAGCATCGCTTTCTTTTTCCGTACAGCCAAACAACAAAAATACTGTTAATACAAATGAACAAAACATTAATAAGTTTTTCCCGTTTCCTCTCTTTTGCATATACAAAACCCTCCAACCGTTTTTTGGGAAACAGCATAAGCCATTCCCTTTTACTACAAAAATCGTTGTGCTTTTTGAGATGCTGTTCGAATAACTTTTTCCGGATCAAGTTCCCAATACTCTGGACGGAACAACTCTACCGAGCATATCTCTTCGTAACCTTTTTTATGCAGTTTATCGCTGATTTTCGCTAATGGAATAATTCCGTCACCGGGGTACAGACGATGGCAGTGATCCAACACACCCAAAGGAAGATCTTCACAATCGTTAATGTGATAAACGAAAAGTTTATCCAACGGAACGTCATCAATTGAATCAATATTGGATAGTCGGTTATAGAGAAAAAGATTTATTGAATCCAAAGCAACGCCGACGTCGGGGCGATCCACTGCATGAACAATTTCCAAGGCCTGTTCAAGGCTACGTACACACCATCGCTTATCACCAATAGGCTCAAAAGCAAGCTTTACCTTGTAAGGCTTAGCAATATCCGCAAGCTTATTTAGGACCTCAACGCTGTCGCTATATACATCGTCTTTACTTTTTTTATGCATATCGTCTCCCATTGTAGGAACAACGATAAGATAAGGATTACCTATTGCTTGTGCAATTTCGCATCCAAAGGTAAAAAGCGAAATCAATGTATCCCATTGGTCGGCAGAACAAAAATTGATATTTTCTATCGAATTGAATGCATACGGTTTAAGACGGCTGGAACGAAAAAAAGATTGCAAGTCGGCAAGACTATTTTTTTCCAGATATTTTTTAAGCATGTCGAGTCGAAGTTCGATATACTTATATCCATACCTCTCACAAAGCACCAAGTCATTTTCAACCGTCGACCGCTTCATGCAAGTGGCTTCATTAAAACCCAGTTTCATTGGCTTTTTCCCTAATACGTGAATATTATGGGCACTTCCGCTTGGTAGATCGATGAGGAAGTGCCCCACCACAAAAAACTTTATTCGTCGAACGTCAGCATAACTTTGCGGGCGTTTGCCTTATCATGGCATGCGACATCAAAGGCTTTATGGATATCCTTAAAATTGAAATGATGTGTATTCAAAGCAGCAAAATCGTAATTGTCTTTAATGCGTGAAAGGAAACGAATGGTTCGGGGAAACCATTTGTCCGTCCCGCCGGAACCTGCAATCTTCAGCGTCTTCCAGATAGTCTTACCAATTTCGACAGGAACCTTGCGACCGATGGAGTGGCCTATTAATCCAACCCGTGCGCTGTGTCCCGCAATATCGAAGAGCGACGCTATGCCCTTATCGTTGCCGGATGCTTCAATAACCACAGACGGCCCACGGCCATTGGTCAGACGAAGTATTTCGTCAAGATAACCAGGTTTGGACGGATCCACCGTGTGATCCGCCCCGTATTTAAGAATCGTCTCCCGTCGAGAAGCAAGGGGATCGACGACAATGACTTGTGCGCCGGAAGTTCTACACACCATTGAGGCGGATAGACCGATAGGCCCGGCACCAATAATAACGCAGTCATCCGAGGCATCGGGATCACATCCATTTCCCCACACGCCCCAGTAGCCTACATTGAAGGTCTCGACCCACGCTCCCAGCTCATATGCCCAATCGTCTGGAATCACATGGGTATAGCACTCTTCAAGGATCATGTACTCGCCCATCCCCCCGGGAGAATCGGGCCGAAATCCCACCTCGCGCATATTCAGACAAGCAGAAGGCATTTTGCCGTCTTTACAGTTCGCACAGTTAAAGCAGGGAAGCACACAATCTCCGACAACCTTGTTGCCGACCTTTACACTGGTGACAGCGCTTCCTACCTCGGCAGCCTGCCCCGCCCATTCATGGCCTGGCGTGTAGGGGGCAATATCGTAACGTCCCTCTGCAGATTTTCCCTCGTAGCACTCAACATCAGATCCGCAGATACCACAGGCCTTGAGCTTGATGAGGATCTCGTTTGGTTTAAGGGGCGGCAGTTCCACCTCTTCGATCCTGAGATCTTCAGGCCCATGCAGAAAAGCTATATTGGCTTTCATTAACAACCCTCCTGAAAAGATTCTTATTTGTCTTTAGATTTCTCACGAAGCCCTTAATAGGCCTTAGTAGGTAAGCGTATAGATATGTCGGCCACCCTTTGTCGGTCCCTTGATTACGGCTTCGATATCTTCACGACTGCGCTGCGTGACCTTATCGATGGGAGGCAACTCTCCGGCCGGATATTTGGTAATGATGTCGTTTACCAGTTTTTCAAGGTAGTTAAGCGTGTGCTCGACCCCGGCACGGGCCTTCTCAGCATCCGCCATGGTCGGATCCCCGATGACCCCTTCCGGAGTACAGATACACTCCATACCAACACTGCCGAAAGCATTGTACCATTTAATTGGGCCGACCCCGTTTTCTGCAGAGTTATTAATATGCCCCGGCGGCAGCATGGGAGAAGGCTTGGTGACAACTGCATTCTCCTGTTTGCAAAGCTCGGGAAACAAGGCAAGGGCAAAAGACTGTTCAACCTCGTCGGCGTGGATAAAAGGAGTATCATACACCCCTCCCTGGTCCTTGGTCGCAAGATCGGTCAATCCTGTTTCGGGATTTTTGGCGGCATTCCAAAAGTGCACGTAAAGGACAATACCCGGTACCTGGAATTTCTTGCCGAATTTATGAATGGCAAGGGGAATAACATAATCCTGACCGTGGCCATTCACTACAATCATTTTCCGGAAACCGGTATTCCAGAATCCTGCAAACACGTAGCAAAGATAGTCGGCCAGTGTTTCCTCGGGAATCATGATCGTCCCGGGCATGCCTAGATGATGGTAGGGATGAGAACCATACCAAATAGGCTGTGCAACGGTACAACCGGTAGTCAGAGCGACCTGTTCGCAGAGCCTGGTATCGAGGTAGGTATCTTCACCATAAGGAGCGTTTGCTCCATGATTTTCCGTCGAACCTACCGGAATCAGGATTACGTCATTCTTTTCAAGACGTTCTTCCACATCTTTGTTCGTCATGTTCTGATAGTAGACACCGGTATTCTTTTCCATATGTCCACCCTTTGCCGGGATTTGCCATTTTGACATTACCTGTTACCTCCGTAATTCTTATAATTCATGCTGACTAATATTTTTCCGGAAATGCGGTCAGCAGCCTGATCAAGTCCAGTCTGAATATCTTCAAGGTGCACCCTGCCGGTTACCATTTTACGCATATCGATCCTGCCGCTTGCCATCAAAGCAATCACATCGCTATAGATTCCCTGCCCGGACTGCCCGTTGGAACCACTGATGCCACCGGCGTTAAACATGTAGGGATATAAATCGATACTTGTTTTTCCAAGAGAATGACCGATTTGAACCGTTTTCCCGCCAATGGCAAGTGCCCCAGCCATTACAGGATAGGTGGCATTCGTCGCCCCGGAACATTCGGCAAATAAGGCAATGCCTCTACCTTTAGTAAGATCCATCAGCACTTCCGAGGGATTCACTCCCTCTTTTCCCAATGCGATAGGGTCATAGACATAGTCGGCCCCGCACTCCTGAGCCAGTTTCCGCCTCTCTTCCGTGGTTTCAAAACAGATAAGCTTAGCAGCACCACTGGTTTTCATGAGTGAAATTGCGGCAAGGCCTATCGGTCCGGCACCAAAAACAACCACATGCCCTCCGGGACGAATGCCACCACCTCTCACAAATAAACCGTTGTAAGCAACCCCGGTAGGCTCAATCATGGCCCCCAATTCAAAGGCCGTCATTTTGTTTCCATAAAATTCCACTATGTCGTTCAGGAGGTAGCAGTATTTGGCCCTGACCACTGCATACTCTGCAAAACCGCCATCAAAGGTCAGGCCGGGCTCTTCAAGGTTTTTACATTGATTAAACATGCCCATTCGGCAGGCATCACATTCGCCGCACCAATTCATGGATTCGACACTGACCAAATCACCAAGCTTCAGCCTGTGAACAGCCGACCCCAGCTCAACGACTTCTCCGGAGAATTCATGCCCTGTAATGATCGGGTACTTGCTGTGCCCATCATACTTGGTGTACCCCTCTTCATCTTTAAGCAGCAGATGTGCGTCCGTCCCACAAATGCCGGCAGCCCCCACCTTGATTAAAACCTCATCGTCTTTAGGATGGGGATCGGGGCGATCGGTGACAGAACCTCGTATATTCTTCCAAACAGAATTTCCCCTTGCCGCACGCCTCGTACTTAACTCTCTTTCAGAAAGCTTGTATCCAGGCTTAGGCTCGAATTCCGCCTCAACATAAAATGCGCGCATGAATGCTCCTCCTCATATTTCCTTTTCTATGTTCTTCAGATATGCCAATGCCTTCTTTGCCGCTGTTTTTCCGTCGGGAACAGGCAGACACTCGACAGATATAAAGCCGGCATAGTTAATATCTTTTAGCGCAGACAAATACGAAGTAAAATCGAGGGTGCCGCTCCCAGGATAGAAGCGGGTGTTGTCCGCCACGTGAAAATAGCCGAGGCGGGCTCCCGAAACATGAATTGCATCAACGGGATCCTCTTCCTCGATGTTCATGTGAAAGGTATCCAGGTGGACATAGCAGTTGGGAATCTCCCAGGCATCGAGAAACTCCACAGTCTCTTTAGCCGTAGTAAAGATATTCACCTCGTACCGATTAATGACCTCGATAAAAACCTTGACCCCTTTCTCTTCCGCCGCTTTACAGATAAGCCGGAGATTCCGGGCCAGACGATCCAAATACAAAGTTCTGTCGGCCCCATCGGGGATACGCCCCTTCAGCCAGCCTATAATCAGATTGGTTTTAAGATGAGCGGCCATCTCTATGTAAGAGTGCATCCCGGCCAAAGCGCTCTGGGTAATATAGGGCCTGTCATCAATAAGATTTACTTCTCCCTGGGTATTCAGGCGTCCCGTGACAACCGCGGAAATAGTAACATTGTATCGGGAAGCGGTTTCTGCGATCCTCGTATAATCCAGAAAAGCATCTTCCCGTGTATGTATTTCGATCGCCTGATACCCCAGCATCGAAGCAACCTCAAGATTCGAACAGATTCCCCCGCGTAACAAAATTGGTGCGGAATCGGGTGCAGAATCGGCACTTGACAGTGAATAACTCCAGTCACACATCGCAGCAACCTCAAACAGAATGTAATATATTAACCATACATTTAATTTATTTATTAAAACTGAAATTATTGTAAGTCACAATAATTTACCTGTCAACAAATTTTTACATACATAATCCCACCGTTTATTCCGTCCATGGCGGTGTGGTAACTTGTTACAGGAAAAAACATTATAGAGACGGGAAAAGAAATGTCCAAGATAATTTGCAATACGATTTCTTATGAAATAAGCTATGTATAGGAGATTCAAGTGGTAATGTCGTTCATTTACAATAAAAATATCAACCTATAGGATATATAATAAAGTAATGATGAATATCATTATGGACACTGAATCTATTTCTTGGCATAGTTACACGTGTACTTTATTGAAACTAAATTTGCATGCAAGGGGTTATTATGGGTGATGATGTCGATGTTGCTAAAGTGAATCTGACCCTCGGATCACGAATTCGAGCTCAGAGAAATAAACATAACATGAAAATATCCGAACTTGCCGAGCTGACAGGCCTTACATCAAGTACCATTAGTCAAGTTGAGCGGGCCTTAATCTCACCATCGATCGCAACCTTAAAGAAGATCTGCGATGCCATGAATATTCCCATCAGCTTTCTTTTTGATGGCGTGGAAGAGAACAACAGCCAGGCCGAAGAGAATGTGGTAACGCAGGATACGACACAGGCCGATATACCCTTCCACCTTAAAATGTTTACATCGGTAAACCTGATGGGGCTCTCCCCGGTAGTCCACAAAGAAAATCGAAAGTTCCTTTCGCCGGGACCGGGTATACGTTTCTATCTGCTAAACCCCAACCTTGCCGGTCCTATTGAGTTGATCTATAACGAATATGATCCGGGAACAAGCACCGGTCCCCTGCCCTATGTGCACCCCGGTAGCGAATGCGGCTTGATTCTCTCGGGTGAACTGGTCGTGGAGATAAAGGGGGAAAGCTACAGATTGACTGAGGGGGACAGCATAACCTTCAACTCTACCGAGCCTCACATGAAGCGAAACGAATCGGATGTCATGTGTACCTGTATTTGGGCAAACACCCCCCCCTGGTTTTAAGCCTCCGGCAGAGAAGCAAAGCCCAACAATATGAACTCTACATTCGAATTATATATTTTTGTTTTCCTTATAGAATTTGTTTGCTATTTTATCAAAGGCCTTGCCGGTTTCGGGGACCCCCTTATTTCGACCCCGCTTCTATCCATGACAATGGACAATTCGGTTATCTCACCGCTTAACCTCTGTCTTGCTACTCCGGTCAATGCATATATGTCCTGGCAGAATCGTAAGGCCTTTTCGATCCGTACCTCCCTGTTCATCATCCTGTGCATTCTCTGCGGGGTTATCCCCGGTACAATGCTGCTAAAGTATGCAAGCTCCTGGCTTCTTAAGGCCTTCCTGGGCATACTTGTCATCGGTATCGGTATAGAGATGATAACGAGAGACCGGACGAAAACGATGCACCCGAATAAAGTGGTCCTGGGAATCGTTTCATTTTGTTCGGGAATCACCGCTGGCCTCTATGGTATCAATCTCTTCTTTGTAGCCTACATCGAACGGACAAGTAAAAACCGTCAAGCCTTTCGCGGAAATATTTGTTTCGTCTTTTTGATTGAAAATATCTTCAGAATTGTCACGTATATCGTAAGCGGTCTTCTGACAAAAAGCGTAATGATGCTGGCCCTTGCGGCACTGCCCGGCATGGCTTCCGGATTCACCTTAGGATCGGTGGTTGATAAGAAACTCGGCGAACAGGCGATACGCCGTGTCATCATTACTATCTTTATGGCCGGAGGATTCAGCATTTTTATAAAGGCACTTATTTTTAGAGCGTGAGGAGAAGCAGGGGAAGGGTTTCAGACTTTCTGGTTCAGAAAATAGAGCAGGATTTCCTTGTCGTTGTGGAAATCCATCTTTTCCATGATTCGGGATTTGTAGGTACTCACGGTCTTGGGGCTAAGGCAGAGATTTTGCGCTATGTCACTGTTGCTGATTCCCGATGCCAGCAGCAAGAGCACCTGCAATTCCCGATCGGACAGTCTCTCGATAGGCATATTGCCGCCGGTGCCATGGAGGCGGTCGGCCATCTTTTCCGCAATATTTCTGCTTACATAGCATCGCCGGTTCAGAACCGTTTTCAGGGCATAGCCAATCTCTTCGATAGCGGAACTCATCATAAGATAGCCGGTGGCACCGGCTTTGAGGGAACGCTCGGCAAAGTGCTCCTCGTTCTGCATGGTGAATACAAGAACCGGAATACCAATCTCATGGTCTCTGAGGGATTTGATGAATTCAAGTCCGCTGCAGGAACGAAAGATCAACTCCATAATGATAAGATCACACTCCCGCAGCTCATCGAAAACGTCGCCTTCACCGGTATAACAATCGATAAAGGCGACGGAAGAGAAGCTCTCAGTCAGCAGCTTTGTGAGAGCATAGTTGATAAACGGCGAGTGATCTACCAGTGCTATTTTCACGGTGTTCGTTTTCCCGACTCTTCCTTGTATCGTTTAAGGGCATCATGATAGGCAGGAATTCCTGCCGTTGCACCTATCTTTCTGATGTTCTCTCCGGCCACCACCGTCGCAAAAAGGGCGCAGGCCGCAAGGTCCCATCCATTCAGTAGGCCGCGAATAAATCCGGCGACATAGGAATCACCGGCTCCGGTGGTATCGACGACCTCTCCGAAATCCACAGGAGCGACAACATAACCGTCGGCGTCCGCAGGCTTCACATAACTGCCATCGTTTCCTAGCTTTATTATGACATGTTTTGCACCGGCTGACTGCAAAAACCGGGCAATTTCCTCGGGACTATCCTTTTGGGCGATCTCTTTCGCCTCACCATAGCTGGGTAGAAAATAGTCGATATAGGGAAGACTCTCCCGAATTCCACTGAACCACCTGTTGCTTCTATCCCAGGAAACGTCCACCGTGGTAAGCTTTCCCTTCTCTTTCGCATACCGGAGTATCTTCGCCACATTCTCACCATCCAAAAGAGGCAGAGTATAGAGCCCCCCGACATGGACAATTTTCGCATTATCAATGGCATCCCACTTAATATCCTCGATTCCAAGGTGATTATTGGCCCCCGGATAGAAGAGAAAGCAGCGTTCGCCGTTCTTCCTGATCAACGCCACGGAAGAGCTGGTTGAATCGCCTTCTGCAACAACCAACCCCGAGCTATCGATGCCGCAGGATTTGATCCTGCCTATGAGCAGTTCACCGAAGATATCGGCACCGATTTTTCCGTTGAAAGCCACATCGACATCCAACTTCGAAAGGGCAACCGCGACATTGAAGCTGTCTCCCCCGGTATTCAACTGAATTGTTTCAACCTCCTGCGTATCGATCCGAAAATCGACCGCTTCCACGGGGCGGACAAGTATATCCGTAATGATCTGCCCGATGCTTACTACTTCACTCATGCTTATTCCTTTACAGATCCTGCCAACATTCCTTCAAGTAAATATTTCTGTAAAAACAGCATGATGATCACAGCCGGAACAAGACTGATGATACCGCCTGCCGTCAACAGACCCATGTCCAAAGCGAACTGACCACTAAGAGCCGCCAGGCCGACAGGCAGCGTCCAGGTATCCTGAGTCTGCATGAAGACCACGGTAAACAGATATTCATTCCACGATGAGAGAAAACAGTAGGTTCCTACCGATACCAGTCCGGGTAAGGCAACGGGAAGAAAGATTTTTATGTACGAGGTGATAAACGAACAACCGTCGATCATCGCGGATTCTTCTATCGTGGGAGTGATTTTGTCGAAATAGTTTTTCAACGCCCACGTGCAGAACGGGATTGTTATTGTCAGGTAGCATATCTCCAGCCCGGTAAAGGTTCCTAAAAGCCCGATCCGCTTTACCATCAGAAAGAGAGGAATGAGGACCAGCACCGCTGGAAACATCTGAGAGACCAGCAAATAACGGAGAAAAAACTCCCGCCCTTTAAACTTGTAGCGCGAGAGAGCATAGGCTGCCATGGAAGATATCACGAGAGTGACGACGGTATTATAGAGCGACATGATCAGGCTGTTTTTTATAAAGGTGCCGAATTGTATCTTTTCCCATATCTTCACATAGTTTCCGAAATCGAAAGTCTCCGGAAACAGGGTAATCGGGGTTTGAAACATCTCGGCCCTGGTTTTGATCGAGGTCAAAAAGAGCCAGATCACAGGGGTAAGGATAAAGAGCAGGGCCAGGACCACCAACAGGTTCACACCCACTGCAGAGAAGAATCGTTTCGTTTTGGTATTACTCATCGTCTTCTCCCCGCTTTTTGAGAAACACCATCATGATACCAAGAAGTACGACAAGGAAGAGGCACATAAGAACGCAAACGGCTGTCGCATAACTTATCTTCATGTCGACAAAAGCAAGCTGCCACACATAAAGGGGAAGAGTCAGGGTATGATGGGCAGGGCCTCCCTTTGTCAAAACAAGAATGATATCGATGAAATTGAAGGCTCCGATAAAGCCGTAGAGACTGAGGGTCAGAATCAAGGGCTTTAGTAACGGCACGGTGATTTTGCGAAACGAGGTAAAGCTCCCTGCGCCGTCTATCATGGCAGCCTCGTAGAGTTCGTTCGGAATGGTCTGCAGGCCGCCGAAGAGCATCACCATGAAAAAGGGAGCCCCCCGCCAGACATTCACCAATACAACGGAGATGAGCACAAACTGCGTGCTTGCCAGCCAGGGGATGGGAGCGCTAATAATATGCATACGCAAAAGCATTTGATTTATCAGCCCGACCGAGCCGTGATACAACCATTTCCACATGATGGCCGCGAGGGCCCCGGGAAGCATCCAGGGAACGAGAAACAGTGATCGCAGAACCGTTTTATTGATGAGTACCTGTTTGCTTTTCAACAGCAGGGCAAGAGCAAAACCGAGGCCGAATTGAAAGACGATGGAATAGACCGTCCATCTGATGGTAATGAAAAGGGACTTCCAAAGAACCGGATCGGAGAGCGCCTTGCCGTAATTACGAAAGCCGGAAAAATTGCCTGCACCCTTGCTGATAAAATCAAGATCAAGGAACGAGTAGCGTACGGTGTTGACGATCGGAATAAGAATGCTTGTCAGCATTATCAGAACTATAGGCAGCAAAAAGAGCCTGTAATTCGTTTCGTAGTACTTGTGTTTGCCGTTCATAATCATTTTGGTAAAGCCGCTCTCCCGCCGAAAGACACGGCGGAAGAGTCGGCATACATCATAGCCTCTCCTGCTATTCGTTCAGGGCTGCGGTCATTGCACTCTGAAGCTGCGCAAGGCATGCCTCCGGTGTAATCTCTCCAAGAAGTGCACTCTGAAAAATCGGCGGAGCAACCGAGCGTTCTATAGAGACCCATTCCGGTATTTGCGGCGGAGGAGTGACATTGTCTGCGTCCGCGGCCTGGAGGCTCTCTACAAACACCTTGATAACGGGATCCTGTTTCGCAAGCTCCTGCGCCTTTTGGGTAACAGGAAGGCCATTGCCCTTATCGACCGCCCAGATCTTCTGGGCCTCATCCGAGACCAGATACTTTGCAAAAAGCAAGGCCTCTTGCGGATGCTCCGTGGTATTGAAAATTCCAACGGGGCAGCCGCCGATGTGACAGGCGTTCTTCTCCCGTTTCGGTTCAAGAGCAACACCCCAATTGACCGACGAATCATACATGTTCCCAAGGTTCCAGGGGCCGTTAAACATCATGGCCACCTTCCCGGACAGGAAATACTGCTCTTCGCCCACATAGTCTACCGAAGGGGTATCGGGTGGAACAACCTTGTATCGTTGAAAGAGATCAAGATAAAAGTTGAGCCCTTCAAGATTCTTCTTGCTGTCTACGATAACGTTCCGGTTGGAATCGACCCATTCCCCGTCTCCTGCGGCAAGCATAAACTCCCTGATGGGAATGGTAAGGGAGACATCACCCCGTGTCACGAATCCCCATTGGTCGATGACACCGTCGCCGTCGGTATCCTTCGTCAGTTTCTTCGCATCGGCAAGAAACTCTTCCCAGTTTTTCGGAGGCGCGGCATTGCCGTCGGCATCAACGATTCCGGCTTCGATGAAAAGATCCTTGTTGTAGAACATGACATTGGAACCGGCAAACCAGGGGATTGCATAGAATTCGCCATTGTACTTGGCCTGGGAAACGCTGACTCCGCATATGTCGTTGAGCCTGTCCCAACTTTTCAGTTCGCCGTCAAGGTTCAGGAGAATCCCCTTCTCTCCATAGTCCGCGGCCCCGGTCTGATTGAGCTGCGAAAGATCGGGAAGTGTTCCGGCCGCTATGGCCGTCATGGTCTTCTGTTCCACACTGTCCCACGGAGTCAGAACAACATTCACCTTGATTCCCGGATGCTGCTGTTCGAACGACTCGACGATCAGATCCATTGCTTCGACATTCGAGGGACGAGTATCACGCATCCAGAATTCGAGCTCGACGACACCATCACGTTCCTGTTTCCCACCTGCAATCACAAAAGAGATGCACAGGAGGGCAAACATCGCCACCAGACAAAGTCTTTTCATACCCTTACTCCTTCTTTTTATCTGCTATCTTTGCCAAGAGAGCAGACTGATTTTATGATCAAGGACCTTGGCCACTGCCTCTTTTCCCGCGGAAAAGATTTCGACAGGAGCAACAAAGTCTTTCGTTTTCGTCGTTTCCTTTATTGACTGCTGAAATGCATTCATGAGATCAAAGCCGATATTGAGTTTACTGATGCCAAGGCGGGCCATTCGCTTTACATCTTCATCGGGAACCTTCGATCCGCCATGGACAACAATCGGTTTCGAAGCCAGGGACAAAATCTTCTCCAGCCGCTCGAAATCGATTACCGGCGCCTCGGAATAGACCCCGTGGGCTGTGCCGATCGCAACGGCCAGGGCATCAACGCCTGTCTTTTCGAGAAAATCGGAAACCATGGCAGGGTCCGTCATATGCGATGAAATCTCATCTTTCCCCTCGGTTCCCAAAACGATCTGCCCCAGCTCGGCCTCAACGGTGACGCCTTTCGCATGCGCATATTCGACAATCTCTCGTGTCAGTTCGATATTTTTCTCATAGGGATGGGCCGAGAAATCGGCCATGACCGATGAAAATCCGGCATCGATACAGCCTTTCAACAGTTCGGTTTCGCAGCCGTGATCAAGCTGCAGGGCAATAGGAACCGATGCGTTCTCCGCACCGGCCTTCGTCATGGCAACCGCATAGTGCTTCGTAAGGTGGTCGAGGTCGTTCTCCCAGTAAATCTGCACCACGGCGCCGACCCCGTTTTTTTCCGCACAATCGATGACCGCCTGGATCATCTCCATGTTGACGACATTGAAGGCTCCGGCCGCATAGCCGTGTTCCTTGCCGTGGCGAAGGACCTCGTTCAAGTTAGTGTATGGCATCCTTTCTCCTCTTGTTCAGCTTTTCAGCCTGTTTGTAATATTTCTGATATCGCTGGCTATAGTATTCTTCATACTCTTTCTGTGGGTGGACCTTGACAAAGCTGGGCTGGATGGTCGCTTTTATCTCTTCCCAATCCCTGTATATTCCCGTACCGAGAAAGGCAATCTTTCCCACCCCGATGAGGGTGGAGACATTCTCCACATCGATGAGTATGGCGTGATTCAGCGTGTCCGCCTTTAGCTGGGTAAAAACATCGTTTCTGGTCATTCCTCCTGTCATGAAGATTGAATAGTGCTGTACCGAATATTCTTTACAGTAGAGTTCCAGTATCTGCCTGAAATTAAAGGATATTCCCTCGTAGATGCTGTAGGTGATCTCTTCGGGAGTGGAGCGGGGGGTCAAGTCGAACCAGATTCTCTTTTCCAGGTAGTTGTTATTTACGAAGGTATTCGGGATATAGATTGGTGATTCCAGGTTTCGATGCGCAATAAAGTCCTTGATGCTGTACTGATCGGTGATCCAGTTCACCAATCGCCCGACGCTCCCGAAATGGCCGAGGGTGATATACTTGTGATCCAAAAAGCCCGGATAACAGGAGAAGCGATTGCTCTCCTTGATATTCGGCGGTATGAACCGCTCATCCGTAACGCTGATAAGCCCCTCACCGATTCCCGTCGAATCGATAATCTGATTCTTGTTGTCGATTCCCATGGCGGCGGCAATACAGCTCCGATCGTGTCCTCCCAGGACAACGGCCACCGTGCCATCCAGATGCAAAGCTTCTTTGATCTCGCTTTTCATATTTCCGATTACCGTCCCGGGCATACAGGGTTCGGAAAGCTGATCGGTCCTCAGCCCGGTATAGGAGAGGAGCGGCGCCGACCACTGGTAATCGGTGATATCGAAAAGCATGGTTCTGGAGGCTATGGTGTAATCGGTAAAGAAAGCACCGACGAGCTTGTAGTTTATATAATCCGCGATACACACCCATTTGTGCATGGATGTGAAAATTTCTTTCTGATGTTCCCTGAGCCACAGGATTTTATGGATCGAAAACATCGAATCAAGAGGCATACCCGTAATCCGAAAGAGTTCTTCACTACCGATATCACCGGCAAGCGTCTTCGCCTGTTCCCTGGCCCTGCGGTCCATCCAGCTGATTGCGGTGGACAAAGGGGTGCCATCCTGTGCAACGGGGAAGCCGACCTCTCCCATGCTCGACACGGAGATCGCCGCGATATCGCTTTTGTGCTTTGATTCAAGATTACGAAGAGAATCCCGTATGCAGGAAAGGGTGAGTGCCCAGATTTGATCGGGATCATATTCGACGACACCGCTGCTGCCGCGTATGAGCGGTATCTCCATATCCGCGGCAGCCACGAGCTCACCCTCTTCAAGCAAGACCCCGGTACTTATGTGCGAACTTCCGATATCGACACAGATAATATTTCTCATGCATACCTCACCAACATCATCGATGGTAAAGCATCTATGAGATTTTCATATCAGACGGCCATGCAGGTTTATGTCGGATTCCTTTATCCGCTCCTGTAGGAATCGGCTTACAAGCCGCTTCCCTCCGACTCGGGAGTCGTATCTCCGAGTATCTGAAGCAGGGCTGCGGCGGAAAGCCCCTTGCCGATGGGAGAAGCACTTTCGGTATTATAGCTCAGGGTGAGCGCGGAATCGATGGGAGAAAGCAGAAGCGGACGCAACTCATGTTCGACGGTATCGAACAAAAATCGATTACCGTCGATGATAGGGCCGCGAAAAAGCAGAGCCTCGGGGTTGAGAACATTGCAGATATCGGCAAGCTTTGCGGCAAGGGCCTTTGCCGCATAGGTAAATACTTTTTGCGCAAAGCGGTCGCCCTGATTTGCAAGATTGATGAGGGTTTTGATGGTGACATCTTCCGCGCCATCTTGATGATGGATGATACCGCCCGAGTTGACCACGCTGCCGATCATATTCCGGAACGAGCGAATAAGGTTTGACTCCGAGGTTACGGTCTCAAGACAGCCGTTTTTTCCGCAATAGCAGAGCTCATCTGAGAGCTCCGTCTTGGTGTGGCCTATTTCCCCGGCGTAAAACGACGCCCCGGTGTAAAGCTCCCCCTGCAAGAGCAAGCCCAAACCGGTTCCTTCTCCAAGCCACAGGAGCAGCATGTTTTCAAAGGCTTTTCCGTCGCCGTAATACTTTTCTCCCAGTACCGCTGCATTTGCGTCGTTCATCATAAAGGTGTGGATACCGTATGCAGAGCCGATGGCATCGGTTATCTTAAATTCCTGCCATGTTTTGGACGCATAGAAGCTGTGGGAAATTCCCTTACGGGGATTGATATAGCCGCCGATTGCCAAGCCGATGGCAATGGCCCGCATATCTCCCCCTTTCGACGACGCATGCCGTTGTTTAACCTGGCCGATCACCTGATCGATAACGGCCAGAAAGGCCTCGGGAGAGATATCCGATTCAAAAGGGATCTTGTCGGAAGAGCACAATTCCACCCCATGGGGATTTACCAAAATGGCCTGAATCGTCCTGCCGACGACAATGGCAACGACATTTCCCAGGCCGGTGGCAATGCGGAAGGAAAGGGTCCGGCCGCTGCCTCCGGGTTCCTGCATAAGTATTCCCGATTCAACAAGGAACTGGGTGTACTTGATGACCGAGGCCATGGTATAGCCGGTGCATGTCACGATCTCGGACCGGGTCATGGCGCCGTTTGCAAGAATGAATCGAAGGATTTCCGACGACCGCTGCCTTCGCAGCAGCGACAGGTCGTTCATCTTTTTCACCGAACTCTCTTTTCTCATCCCTTAATGGCTCCCGACAGGAGGGCTTTTGTCAGATAGCGGAAACTTAAAACACCGATAAACATTGGCGGCAGTATGCTCAAGGTAATGGCCGCAGCGGTTTGCCCCCAGCGGATACCAAAAGAAGTAATAAAAAACGTCGCCCCAACCGTAACGGGAGTCGCTACCTTTGTTGTGAGTATAAGCCCAAATAAAAACTCATTCCAGGCATAGATGAAGCTAAGTACCGAGACCGACGCAAGGACGGTTGTCGCAAGCGGAAGGATGATCATCCGCATGGTCTGAAAGGTGCTAGCGCCGTCCACGAAGGCAGCCTCTTCAAGTTCGATGGGCAAATCCTGGAAAAAGCTCAGCAGCACCACCAGGGCAAGGGGGAGATTAATGAGACAGGATAAAATCGCCAGACCGAGAACCGTATCCAAAAGGCCGACCGACTGGAACATAAAATAAAAGGGGATGGCAAAGATAATCAAGGGGAAGGTCCGAAGGTTCGTTACAAAGGGCAGAAGGAATTTCTTTCCGACACCATGGCGGACCATCCCGTAGGCCGCTGGAAGGGCCAGGAGGATTGAAAACAGTGTACCAAGAAGTGCGAGACCGAAACTATTTCTCAGGTATGTCCCAAAATGAAGTGACGGCGAGGTAAGAACTTCCGCATAATTGGCAAGAGTCGGCTTAAAAAAAAGGAGCGGAGGGGAAGCGGATATTTGGGCAGGCGTTTTTAGAGAGGTTGCGATCGTCGCCAAGAGCGGCAGATTACAGATAAGAACCACCAGAACATAACAGATAATACGTAATGTTTTTTTCATCGTTATTTCCTTGTAATCTGTCGCATGGAGAAAATCAGCGGTATCAGAAATACGATAAGAAGAACCATGGCCGCAGCAACGGCCGTTCCTATCTGCTCCTGCTGAAAAAACGACTTATAGATAAAAATACTCAGGCTGGTAGTCATCCGCCCTGGTCCCCCTCCGGTGAGCACATAGATATGATCGAAGACCCTGAAGGAATCGACAAACCTGACAAAGGCCGCAATGGAGATATTCGGCAATAAAGCAGGGATTGTGATATACCAAAAGACTCCCCACTCGGAAGCACCATCTATCCTGGCGGCCTCGATAACATCCCCGGAGATGGACTGTAATCCCGAAAAAATAATCAGGAAGGCAAAAGGCGTCCATTGAAGAATCTCGATCGTCACGAGCGTTCCGACGATCCAGGGAGGATTCAGCAAGCTAACATAGATTCCGAACATCTGCATGATTTGTGAAATCGGCCCCACGAATTCGTTCAAAAGAAGCCGGTACATGATTCCCATCAGGACAGGGGCGATCATCAAAGGCAGCATGATGAAGGTCAGAAGAATCTTATAGCGCTCGAGCAACGGAGCAAGTGCTATGGCAAGCCCAAGCCCGAGAAGGACTTCGAAGAATGTCGCTACAATTGCAAATTTGGCACTGAACCAGAAACTGCCCCAAAAAGCAGGAGAAGTCAGCACCTCTTTATAATGTTGAATGCCGATAAGCCTCGGCGATCGTATGGTCCGAAAGGTGACATCGCTGAAACTGTATATGATATTTGTAACAAGCGGATATCCAAGCGTAATAAGCAAAAACAGCGCCAGGGGCGCAATGAAAAGATATTTTCTGTACCGGGTCATGCTACTGGTCATGCTCCCCCTCTTTCTACTCCGAGATTATAAAAAACGGGCGACGCTTTGTCGTCACCCGTTTTCCAACATTATTTATGTATCGATTCCTTCATTCGCTGTTCGGTATGCGCCAGGGCCGTGTCGATCGACTGGTCCCCGGACCAAACGGCGGAAAACTCTTCTGCCATAACCTCATAGACGGGCACGGCATAATCGGCTGTCCCGCCGTTCACAACATAGGCATATCGCTCCAGATACTCTGCCACGGTCGGAAATTCGGGTCTGATATCGGCAAGACTCGAAAGCACCATCGAAGCGGGAGGGCTGCCGCCTGCTCTGCCGTAAATCTCCATCGCTTTGTCGCTGAAGAGATAGTCGACGAATTTACCAGCAGCCGCTTTATGGATGCTTGCCGCATTCATGCCGATTCCCAGGCTGTGAACATGGGTCCGATGGCCGAGGCTTCCGGCAGGAAGCGGAGCAACCCCGATTTTGTCGTAGACCGAAGGGGAGTCATCGGGATTTGTAAGGGTGGAATAGGCGGCGTTCCACTGCAACATCGAAGCGACCTGGCCCGCCTTGAATGCCTCATTCGATTCGGCAAACTCATAATTGAGGCTCCCCGGAGGCGTGGCTTTGTTATCGATAATCATCTGGTAAATCTCAAGTCCGCGTTTTGCTTCAGGACTATTGATGGTGATATTCCCCGCCTCATCCATCCAGTTGCCGCCATTTGAAACCATGGTGCTCTGCCAGATCATGATATTGAAAATCAAGTTCTTCAGCTGCAGTACAGTACCGAAGGTCGTTGGCGATTCGGGATTAATCGACTTGGTAAAAAACAGAGTGGTGGCAAGATAATCGTCCCAATCCCACTGCGCCGGGTCTTTCGGAGAAAGTTTCTTTCCCAGATATTTCTGTGCTATGGCAGTATAGCTGCTCTTCCAGGAAGCGTCCGTAAGCAGCCTATGCATCAAATCCTTGCGATAGATAGTGAAGTGCAGACTGACATCGGTCGGCACACCGTACTGCTTACCATCCAGTGCCAGAGAATTAAGGGTTGCAGGAATAAACGTCTTGCCGGGATCGCTGGTAACATAGGAATCCAGCGGTTCCAGATAGGGAGCATAGCGGCCAAGGCTATAGGTGGTCACCAGATTCAGATCGAACTCCGTGCTACCTGCAGCCATATCCGCAAGAAGTTTATCATAAAATCCCTGCCTGCTAAAAAGGAGCATCTCTACTTCCACATTATCTTTTATTCCCTGATCTGCATTGTAGGCATCGAGCACCTTCTGCATTGCCTCGCTCTCCGGCCCCGGCCAGAAAAGGAAGGTCACCTTTTCTCTTCCTGCTTCCGCTTCCGACTGACCACCGGCCCAGAGCACTCCCGTTACCAATAAAAGAGCGACAAAAAGCCCCATACTCTTTTTCATAGACACTACCTCCTTGCAATTATATGGATATTATACATCTCATAAGAATTCAGTCAATTATTAAATGTAAAAATTATATTTATATCGTGATTATATATTATCAATTGTTAAAATATACATTTCATGGTATGGTATGACTCATGAATACGATACATACAAAAGAAGCCATACGGAATTACCTGGAAACTTGCACGACGCAGCTCTATGATAATATTTTGCCTTTTTGGCTCCAAAACGCCCCTGATACGAAACACGGCGGATTTTTTCATCAATTTGATCGAAACGGAAGCCTGAATTCCCAAGAAAAAGGGATTTGGGTCCAGGGCCGCTTTACCTGGCTTCTGTCATGGTTAGGTAACAACGCCGGTTCGGAAAAAGAGCGTAGTCGTTATCTTGGCCTGGCGGAAACAGGGGCGCGATTTCTCCTCGACCACGCAATAGCCCCAAACGGACGCTGCTACTATCTGCTCGGTCGATCGGGAGAGCCGCTCAGGCAGCGGCGATACCTGTTCAGTGAGGTATTCACAGCGCTCGGCCTTCATGCATACGGAAGTGTCGCAGGGGATAAAGAGAGTGTGGAACAAGCCAAACGGCTCATCGAAGTGATTGAGCATTATCTCGCGCATCCCGAGCTTCTCGAAAGCAAGTACCTTCCGGGGGTCGTATCCCTGCGTTCGCACTCCATGACCATGATCATGATCAACCTCTTCCAGCAGATGCGCTCGCAAAGTACGAACGACGAAGTGAAAACAGGATTAACCAAACGGATCGAAAAGCAGATCGACGAATTCCTTCGTTACTTTTTCCATCCTTCGGAAGAGGTTGTACTCGAATTCAGCGGCCCCGAGGGCGAGATCGTGGACACACCTGCGGGGCGGGAAATCAATCCCGGTCACAGCCTTGAAACAGCCTGGTTCCTCATGGAAGAGTATCGCTACTCCAAAAACCATCTCTACCTCGATCGGGCCATGAAGATAATCGACTGGGCATTTGCACGGGGCTGGGATACACGCTACGGCGGTTTCTTTTCATTTCTCGACCTCTATGACCACGATTCTCCGCACATCGAAGCGACCATGAAATACTGGTGGCCCCATACCGAGGCCCTTTACGCATCGCTGCTTGCCTACGCGCTCTCAGGGAAAGAGAGCTACGCGGATTACTTCCTGCAAGTCGCCGACTATCTCTTCGGCAGCTTTCCCGACCCGGACTATCCCGAGTGGTTCGGATACCTAAGCCGAGACGGTGTCCCAACCTCGGGTGCGAAGGGTAACCTCTGGAAGGGGCCCTTCCATATCCCCCGGAGCCTGAAACTCTGCCTGGAGCTGCGCCCCCTCCTCGACCTATAGCGAAACGGGACTTGGGAAAAAATGAAGAATGTGTCATTATCATATGGTACATTCGACAATGAAAAGCAGTGGATTTATAACAACATGCAGGGCCGTGTTCCTTATCTGCATCATCTTTTTCTTCCGGGTGATTGCGGCAAATGCACAAACAGGAACACAAGGGGCCCCGCGTTCCGTCTTCTCGGAACTCAGGATCCTCAAGAGGGCCTATCCCAATACACTATTTTCCATCTCCTACGACACCATGGTGGAGGACTGGAAAATCACCATAGAGGCCAATGAGAAGAGCACCTCACTCTATTGGGCGGACGGCCGCTATGTAAAATCCGATCAGTATGATGAGAAAGAACGCTACCGCCTTCTCATCTATCCGTACCGGATAGAGCTCATGGATCCCGCAACCCTTTCGCCAGAACAGATAGCCGCCATCGAATCCTTCGGCTCAACGGAACGGCGCAGCAAGGCGCCGGTCTCGAACACCGCCTTCTTCGATGCCATCTACGATAGCGCAACGCGCAGCTCGGTCGAAAGCCATATCGTAACGTTCACCTTTCTGGGAAAACAGATTAATGTGCACGAGAAGATCACCGGCCCGCTCAAGCGGGTCGAGACCACGATCTTGCAGCTTGCCCGAAACGACAGCGTGGTAAAGGAGTTCACGGAGAGCATTGCGAGCATGCACGGTTACGCGTGGCGAGAGGTCCGCGATACCGCAGGGCGCTCCTTTCACAGCATGGGGCTGGCACTGGACATGCTGCCTTCTCAGAGGGAGGGCAAAGTCATATACTGGCTTTGGGAAAAAAACAGCGGGAACGAGACATGGATGCTTGTGCCGCTGGATAAACGGTGGATGCCTCCCGATTCGGTTCTCTCGGCTTTCGAAGAAGAAGGCTTTATATGGGGAGGGAAATGGCCTGTTTGGGATAATATGCATTTTGAATATCGACCCGAACTCATCATCTCTGCCAGAGAAAACCAAAGGAAAAGCGAATGACCCCATCCCTGGTTGCGAAAAAAAACGGTACGCTCTTCTTTACCAGCAACGGTCGCTGGCTCTATCCCCTGTTCGAATTGGAAGAGGCATGCCTGCATAACAATATCGCCCCCTCGGATCTGTGTGTCGAGGATTCCATCGGAGGCATTGCCGCCGCAGGAATGATGCTGCATCTCGGCGTGAGAGATGTCCATATCCGCATCCTGAGTCGGCTGGGCCTCAATTATTTCAGGCAGCATGGAATCACCCCGGGCTGGGACCAGCTTGTCGACAAAATCAGCTGTAAAACCGAAGAGATGCTATCGGGCACGATGACTCCGGAGGAGATCTACATCTTTTTGAAAAAGCGGGCGGGCCTTACCGGGGGGATTCCCGTGGATATCGAAGAACTCTATGTCGGCTATGGACGCCATAAGGTACTGAATGGGCTATCGCTCCACATGGATGCAGGAGAGGCCCTCATCATCCGCGGCAGCAACGGATCGGGGAAGACCACCCTTTTACGAAGCCTTTTGGGGCTGCAGCCGATCGCTACCGGAAGCATTCGTCTTAACGGCGAATCAATCCAAAGCCCCGACTGGAACAAGCACCGCTGGATGTGCGGTTATGTGCACCAGGGACAGGTCACGAACGACTTCCCGATCTCGGCCAGGGAGGTTATCGAGATAGGCCTCTCAGGCAAGGCGGCAAAAAAAGAGGAGGCCGCAGCGAAGATCGAGATTGCGGCCCGAAGGACCGGCGCCTTTCCCCTCCTTGATCGCCCCTTCCACGAGCTCTCCGGCGGAGAAAAGCAACGGGTCAACCTGGCCCGCTGCCTCTGTCAGGATGCCAGGCTCATTCTCCTGGACGAACCATCATCCTACCTGGACAAGGAGGGGAGAGCGGTCCTGAAGGAGCTTCTCGAAGAGATGAGCAGAACCGTTATTCCCACCATTCTCCTCGTCTCCCACGATGCCGACTGGACCTCCGCCCTCGGCTGGCCGGAGAGGTCTCTGGAGGGGGGACAACTATGTTAGAGCTGCTGCAACTTCCCCCTGTCTGGAAGGGGCTTTTGCTATTGGTGGCAGGCGGGTTCCTCTTTCCCGTCACAGGTGTCTACATCGTCCGTATGAACCTGCTTTCGATCCGTTTCATGATGATGCATTCACTCATGCTCGGAGGCGCCATCGCCCTGGCCGCAGACCTTTCACCCGTCGGCGTAACAACGGCGGTGAACGTCCTGCTGGTATTTCTGCTCGTATGGCTCTCCCGAAGCGGCGGCATGGAGATGGGCAGGGTCAACCTCTTTCTCATGATCCTGAGTATCGGCCTTGCCAGTATCCTTATGTACGCCTTCCACGTCCCGGCGAAGGATACGATGAATCTGCTCTGGGGCAGCCCCTTTACCGTCGGCTGGGATGATTTTATCTCGGTCGGGCTTCTGGGCCTGGTCGTGATCGTTTATCAGGCCCGCTATGTCCGCCAGATCCGGGCGGTCTTCTTCGACCCGGACATTGCCTTTACCTCCGGGGTCAATGAAAGTGCACACACCTATTTCATTGTCGGACTAACGGCCCTTGCGGTTGCGGCCGCCATGAAGCTCATGGGTGCCTTTCTCATGGATGCACTTATTCTGCTTCCGGCCATCATTGCATCCTCCCAGGCTTCCAGCATGAAATCGGTCTTTCTCCGGGCCTCCTTTCTGGGAGCTGGCCTCAGCCTTACCGGCTTCTTCGTCGCATTGCTTCTGAACTGGCCGGTGAGTGGAACCATTGCCGTTTTAGCCTCCATCGTTATGGGGATTAATCTAATAAAAAGGAGATGTTATGCGTAAGTTTTTATTGATCTGTTTTGTCGTCCTGATGCCCTTCTCACTTGCGGCACAAAATGTCGTTGCCTCCACCAGCTGGACCGCCGCCTTTGCCATGGCAGCCGGCGCCGACTCAGTCACCTTCCTCGCTCCGGCGGAGATGACCCACCCTGCAGAATACGAGCTCATGCCTTCCGATATTCCGAAAGTGGCCAAGGCCGACTATTTTGTGTATGCAGGATATGAGGTAATGATGGACGAAATCAACAAAACCCTTTCGGGCGACAGCTCAAAGGGAATCCAAATCGTCACCCAGTACGATTGGGAGACCATGGAACAGTCGGTTATGACCATTGCCAGACGCATGGGAACCATAGAGAAGGCAAAGGAAAACCTTGAAGCATTACAAGCCTTGTACGAACAGGCGGCACAAAAAGCAAAGGAAAGCGGTCTTGCCGGGCAGAAGGCCCTTGTCCATCGCTACCAGGTGCCCTTTGCCCAAACCCTTGGGCTTGAGGTCGTCGGCAGCTTCGGCCCCCAACCCCTGACCCTCGGCCAGATCAATCAGTTCAAGGATTCCGATGCCACCATCATCCTGGACAACATTCATAACCCCATTGCAAAGCCCCTGCAGGAGATCCTCCCCAAAGCGACATGCTTCACACTCATCAATTTTCCTGGAACCAAGGGAACAAAAACCATCAACGATGTAATTTCATACAATCTTACGGTGGTGACAAAAAAATAGTTGCAGCCGATCATAACCCGAGGCCGGTACTAAGCTACTAACGCCGGTCGCGGGTTCGGTCACGATGCTATACCGGTTATAAACCTTCATTTTTCACTACATGATCTATATCCTGCAAGCCAAGTCCAATATATTCTTTTTCATATTCTTTATAGTTCTTAATCAAATTCTGTGACTTTTCCTTTAACTCGGTTATGTTAATTTTATCTTTATTCAACTTTACTTCTGCCATCTTTATTCTTTTATTCAATTCATCAATGCAGACTATATCGATTTCATTCTGATTCCCTTTTTCCCAGTAATTTCCTATCTCCATATATTTCCCAGAGTTTCGATAGATTTCCTGATAAAGTTTTTCAAGTATAGGGCCACTATAACTTTTCAGAGTTTCTTTCAATTTATTTCGTATATATTCATAATTATTATTCTCAATGGCCGTTCTATATTTATATACATATCGAAACCAGAATTTCAAAAAATTATCACTTATACAATATTTCTGGATTCTTCCCGTTGGTTTTGCTCCTATAGGCTTTATCTTTCCAACGATATTATAATCAGTTACTAATTTCTCTAAATACCCTCCAATGTCCTTTTCTAATATTGATTCAATTTCACTTCGTGAAGTTCGTCCTTCTGATAGAAGCTCTAAAATAGAAAAATAGGTTCCATATTCTTTCCCAAATTCTTCTATTAGAATCGTTCGCCCTTCCTCTATGAACGGTGAATCTACTTCAAAATAAAATCTCAATATTTCTTCTTCACTAAATTTCTTATTTGCTAATAATATTTCCTGATAGCGTGGAACCCCGCCTGTAAGTAGGTAGTTTATGAATAAGTTCTCATTACTATATCTATTCTCATCTTCCAATATTTCTTTTATTACATGTGGAGGGAATGGTTTTAGATACATTACTCTATCTGCCCTTCCAAATAGAGGTTCTTTACTGTCCTTAAATATTTTAGTCATTAATGAATAAACTGATCCTATACAGATGAGGTGTATATTTGATGTATCCTTATATTGATCCCATACGTTCTGTACGTCTGAATATACTGATCGGTTTATTTGGAAAAACTCCTGAAATTCATCTAATATTACAACAATTTTCTCGTTCTGACCGATATCCATTATTATCTTGAATACATCTTTAAACCTACGAACGTTTCCGTATATAGGGATATCGAACTTTTCTTTTATTGCCTGAGTAAACTCCTCACACAGAAGTACCTCATCTTTTTTTGAAACAAACAAATATAGAGTTTTTTTTCCTTTTGAATAAAGTTTTGACAGCGATGTTTTCCCTATTCTTCTTCTCCCCGTTATCACTGTCATTATCGATGTATCTCGGACTTGTTTATATTGTGTTTCGAGTATTTCTAATTCGCGTTCTCTTGCATAGAATTTCATTCCAAACCCTTATATAGTAATATATATTACTGTAACATGTGTTACTATATATTACAATCGAAAATATCCCTAATGATGAATTCGGCTGCTTATCGGCTCGACTCCGGACAGATAAGCCGTCACTCAAGTGCGGGGGGGCCCAGATTTCTTTATTGTCGCCCGTATCCTGCTCAGTGAAACCGCAGTTATCCCCAAATATGAGGCTATATGGTATTGGGGAATCCTTTCTTCATAACCGGGATAATCCTGGAGGAAGCGGAGGTACCGTGTTGTCGCATCATCGAGCAGCAAAGATCGCTCCCGCTGCTCTTTTTCTATAAACAATTTCGTAACATAATTCTTTATCAATTCATTCCAGCAGGGGTGGCCCTTTTCGGCCCTCCGATAATCATCGAAACTTGCACTTGTATACAAGACTTCGGAATCCTCCAGCGCCTGGATGGAATACCAAATTTCTTTCTTTTCAAGAAATGGAGAATATCCGGAAAGAAACTGACCTGTTCTTCGAAACGACAAGGTCTTTTCATTTCCCGAACTATCGATACAGTAGACTCTGAAAAAACCTGAGTAGATGAATGCGAGGCTACTTGTACTGTCCCCTGCCCGCAGGAAAAAATCATGTTTATCAATACACTTCGACCGCAGCTTCGTTATAATCATATCCATCTCTTCATCAGGGATATCTGCATATTTCCCCAATTTTTCAAAGAGAAAGGCCTTTATATCTGCAGTCATTTAAGTACCCTCGATATCGATGTTCCTATTTTCGTATGGAACAAATATAACAAAAAAAGCTATTTCGCTTAAGAACACACTCAAAAAGAAGCGTAAACACAAGATAGGTACTGATCGTTGACAACCCCCACACAAGGTAGTGATTCATGTTGCTCTTTAACAGAAAGAAGTTGATAAACGTAATAATAGCATAGTGAAACACATACAAGGCGAAAGAACTTTTGGAAAGATATGCTAAAAGGGGGCTATTCTTGTAGAAATGGGTTTTGGCGAATCCCAGAATAAAAAGAATTAATGCATAAGCGGCTATTCCCCACAACATAGCAACAAGCACCTCTTTGCCGTAGCCCTCGGGAATAAAAGAACAAAATCGCTTTACGTAGAGATATACAAGGCTTGATATCGCTCCTATGGTTCCGTACAGTTTGCTATGCCGGGCCATAACCCTAAAAATATCCTTCGACTGTCCCATGATGTAGCCAAAAATAAAAAGAGAAAAATACACTGCCTCGTTGGCCCAATCACCAATAAGCGATTGATAACCGGGGAAAAAGGGTCGCAGGCTCATCTCGAATATGACAATCACGACTCCCGGAAGTAAAATACTGTATTTTCCTGCAAGAAATCCGTTGATCTTTGCAACTATGCCTAACCTCTCCTTCAGAAAGACACAGATCGGAAGGCCGATAAGTGAGAAAACAAAAAGGTAGCCGCAATACCAGAGTTGTGCCCAAAAAAGATACTGGTGCAATTTCAGAAAAAATTGGGGATAAAACGCAAAGAAAGAACCGGTAAACCCGTACCTGGTGGTGGCAAGGACATACCCGGAAAGAGGGCCGATGGTCAAAACCAGAAAAACAATCGGTAAAATCAGCCGCTTGAACCGTTCGACAATAAACTCCTTCGGAGTTCTCTTTCTTAGCCCCAGATATACCGAGATTCCGGAAATGAAAAAAAGTATTCTCATAAACCAAAGGTTGAGGAAATCGGACATCAGGATATAGAACCACGAGTCTATCTTAGGTTCGATATAGATATAGGCATGCCCGATGTGGGAAAAGCTTACCGCCGTATGGTATGGCACCAATAACAAAACGACACTCACTTTGATCCAATCCAGGAAATATTCTCGTTGCGTGCCTTTTCTTAGGATCTGTTTCTGTTCGATCATATTCAATGTGCCCCTTGTAGACATTGTTTAGATAGAACGTACAGAAACCTAACCATAAAATCATTAACATAGGATAATAGTTGGCACGAATACGATCACTGGTAAGAGGAAAACCGGATAATAGAGGGATCGGGCTCTGCCGGATTTGGGCTGGTAATGGTCTCGACCAACATCACCAACGCACCGGGGAAGTATTCCACCATCATGTTGGCATTGGCCGGTTCGTTTTCAACAGCAAAAACTATGTGCTCGTTTTCGGCAAGACGGCGACAGGCATCCTGTTTGAAAGAGAGATCGGGTATGGCTGCATCCGGCTTAAAAAGAAAGCGGGTATGTTCATCGACGGGGATATTGTGGGCCTGAAACGAAGCGATGGTCCCGGCACTCATATTCTCCTTGTCCCTGCCGGTAAGATAGACGATTGTCAGGCCCTGTTTCCTAATCGCCTGCAAAAATTCCCTCACACCGGCATAGGGCCTATCATAGGCAAGGTAGGAATCGGTAAAAAAACGCTGCCGCCAGAATCGACGGAGCGCCCGGGATTCCGCGTCGGTAAGCTGGATGCGACCGGAAAGGGGGGTAAAGACATTCCAGCCGCACGCCTCCGGCCCGATCGTATCAACTATCGGCCGTAAGCAGGGAATAATCGAGACTGCCTCCTTAAGAATTTGGTAATTGCGGGGGATGGTATCCATCACCGTGCCATCGATATCAAAGAGGGCAATACCTTCCTGCAGATGCAGGCCCAGATACGTCTCAATCCATTGAAGGCTTATTCCCGAAATATGGTTGTCTGCTGTGGGTTCAGGCTTCCGGCTCAAGGCTGAACTCCCCCTTTTCTGTTACTACTATTGCATGACAACGCCAAAATTCTATGGCGGATGATAACTGATCGAGGGTGATGGCGGGATCATGGATCTCCCGTGGAGCGCTGCGTCCCGGATAGATCGTATGAATAAGGAAGCTATCTTCTTTTCTCCAGCCCCACAGGCACACCCAGCGTGTAAGTTCCTTTTCGGCAAAGATGAGATGAGAAGGGATAGCCCGCCCCCGTCTAAATGCCCAAAAGGATTCGTCCTTCTTGTCTGCTTCGGGGCGAACTACTTTCAGGCCGCTTCGTCCGACAGGCTCTTCCAATTCACACTCCAAAACAATGGGCTTATCGCTCTTCGATGCAGCCTGAAAGGGAGGCAGAAAGCCATGCAGCTCCTCTAATATCTCCCCGACCGGTCGAATAAAATCATCTTGATGTGCCTCAAAGTGCTTGGGGTCGGCCCATTGCCAGCACACGGTTTCCGTAGCTTTTTTCATTTCAACCCCGAACTCATATAGCCTTCCATAAATCGCTTTTGGAAGATAAGGAAAAGAACGACAAGGGGCAAAGCCACAATCAGTGTCGCCGCAGACATCAATCCCCACTGAGCTCCGATCTCTCCGAGCTGCGTAAAACGGGCAAGCCCCACCGTCAGCGGCCGGGAGGCATCACTGCGAGTGATGATAAGGGGCCAAAGCAGACTGTTCCAGTGCCAGTTTATCGAAGATATCGAAAAGGCTATCACCGCAGGAGTGGCCATGGGCAGGTAGATGTGCCAAAGGATACGGTACCAGCTGCAACCGTCGACCAGCGCGGCGTCGCCATAGTCTCTGGGAATACCAAGAAAGCTTTGACGCAGGAGAAAGACACCAAAGGCGCTTCCCCAAAAGGGGACAGCCATTGCCGCGATGTGGTCATACAGGCCGAGGACCCGGATGGTCTGGAAATTCGGTACCAGCAGCGCAACGGTGGGAATCATCATCTGCGTAAGGATGAGGGTGAATAAGATGCGCTCACCACGAAAGCGATAAAAGGAAAAGGCAAAGGCAGCCAGGCTGCTGGTTACCAACTGGACAGCAAGGACCATGACAACCAGTATCAGGGTATTACGGAAATAGAGGGCAAAGGGAGCCAGAGAAAAGGCCCGCAGGTAGTTTCCAAGGCTCAAAGCCGAACCAAACCAAATCTGTCCACGGGCAAATGGCTCGGAAGCAGGCCGAAGGCTTGCAATCAGCGACCAGATGAGGGGCATGGACCACAGAAGGGCAAGGCAGAGGCCAAGGGCGGCCGCAATCCAACGCAGTACACGTGCGCTAACCCGGGGCTGTTTTTTCGAGCCGGAACTAACAGCATGGATATCAGACATCCTTCGACCTCCCTTCGCTGAAGATGAAATTCGCAATGGTGAACATCAAAAGAACGAGGATCAGAATCACCGTAATGGCCGAAGCCTGTCCCACATTCAGGCTCTCAAAGCGTACCTGCCAAAGGTGGTAGAGCAAAAGGGAACTCCGCTCGCTGGGGCCTCCCTGGGTCATCACGAAGACATGGTCCACGGTTCGAAAGGCACCGATAACGGCCACGGTAGTGACAAAAAGGGTGGTCCTTCGCAGCAGCGGCAGGGTAAAGCGGAAAAAGGTGATCACAGGCCCCGCCCCTTCGATTTCCAGGGCTTCATAGACATCCTTCGGGAGATTTTGTACCCCGGCAAGATAAAAAATCATATAAAATCCCGTATCCTTCCAGAACGCAACGATAACCATCGCCCACAGGGCCATGTCGGGGTTTCCAATCCAGTTTTCCGGCCCCGAATAGCCGAAAAGGCGAAGAAACGAGTTAAAGAGACCATAGTCGGGGGTAAAAAAGAAAAGCCAGATCGTTGCGGCAGATACCATGGGAAGGATGGTGGGATGAAAAATCGCAACCCTGAGCCTGGCAAAACGCTTTTTTCGCAACCAGAGGGCGAGAAAAAGCGAGGCCACAACCATGGCGGGAACAAGAACCACCACGTAACGCACCGTATTGGACATGATGAGCCGAAACTGCTGGCTTTCAAAGAGATCCCGGTAATTTCCCAAGCCGAAGAACTGAGGATCCCGATACTTTGGAATGTTGAGACGATGCTGATACAAGCTGCCGACGATACTTGAGATACTGGGATAAACGGTGAAGATGAGAACAAAAACCAGCGTAGGCAGAATCAAAAGATAGGGAAGGAGGGGGTGTGATTTTCGAATCATGGGCACTCCGAACCGCCCCCGCCACCAGCCCCGAAGGGACCGGGTGCCGGTAAGCGGGAATGGTGTTGGCTGTTATCTAAAATCCTTGAGAGCCTCATCGGCTTCCTTTTGGGCCTGGGCCATTGCGGCCTCAGCCGTCATATCACCGTTAAAGGCGGCCTGGATATAGGTGTGGAAGATCGTACGGACCTGGTTCAGGTTCTGCAGCGAAAGCTCTTTGCCTGCATTGTCCAGGGCCTTTCGGGTCTCCAATGCCTGGGGATGCTCCTTGATGTACTCCTTCATGACGTCCTGATCATAGGCACTCTTTCGCGTGGCGATATAGCCGGTCTGAATGGAAAACTGAGCGGCACGGGCAGGGTCGGTCATAAAAACGGCAAACTCAAAGGCGACCTTTTTCTGCGCATCGCTTAAGCCGGAGACCATGTAGATGTTGCCGCCTCCGGGAACGCTGGCAAAGGTGCCTTTTTCTTTCCCCGGAACACCGCAGACACCAACCGTAAAATCGGCCTGGGAAAGGATCTTAGAAAGGCTGCCGGAACTATGGACGATCATCGCCGTATTCCCCGAGACAAAATTGGGCACCACATTCCCCCATGAGGACTGGACCCCAGCGGGCATTGCGTGATACGTGGCAGAGAGACTGTTGTAGTACTTCACCGCATCGATTACCGAAGGATTATCGAAGTAGACCTCGGTATCGCTCTCGCCGACAATATTCTGTCCGGCCCCAATCGCCAGGGGCTGAAAAACCCAATAGGGCCATCCCGAAGGCCATTCGATGCCCCAGCGTTTTACAGCATCTCCATCCTTCAGCGTCAGGGCCTCTGCGGCTGAAGCAAGCGTATCCCAGCTGTCAGGCGGGGCGATCCCCTCTTTTTCGAGCAGATCGGCGTTGTAGTACATCACCACAGCGCTCCGCTGAAAGGGAAGGCTCCAGAGCTTACCCTGATAATAGGAGTTATCAAGAAAGACCGGGAGAAAATCGTTCAGGTAGGCCTTACCATCCTTCATCTCATCCACGTAGTCGCTCAAGGGTTCCACATACCGGGCGTTAACCAGGTCGAAAAGGTCGGTGGCAAGCATGACCGCCAAGGCGGGAGCCTGACCTCCTCCATCGATCGCGGTTTGGATAGAGGTCTTTATATCGGTGTACCCACCGGCGTAGACAGGCTCGATCGTTACCCCGGGGTGGCTCGCCATAAAATCCCTGGCATAGCCGTCGAGGATCTCCGTTACCGGGGCATCCACCGCCACAGGGTAGGCTATCTGGATCGTCACAGGCCCCTGTGAAGTCTCCTTCTGCCCTCCGGCAAATCCATTCACCGTTACCAAAACAGCGATTAGCGAGAGCAATAATACCTTTTTAGGCATCTTTTCCTCCTTGTTTACGAATGTTTTTTCCCGATGCCCGATTCCAGGCTCCTCGGGTCGATTCCAATGCCGTAAGTTGCTCCTTTACCTCGTTCCGATAAATCAGCTCACAGGCAAGTAAGATCAAGTTGGCAAAATGCATGGGCACCGCAATGCTGTTTTTGAACTGGAACTCACCCCGGGGCACATGGAGAAAACAGGAAGCACCGGCCACATAGTCGGGATGAATCGTCGCCGAAACCAGAAGGGTCCAGACCGATCGCTTGCGTGCCAGATCGAGGAGCGGCCACAGCCATGCATCGTTGTCGCTATAGTGAAAAAGGAAAAGGGCGTCGTCGCTTCCCATCGGATGAAGGAGATCAGGACGGTGGCTCGGGTCCTGGGTCACCATGAGGGCCTGCCGCCCGTAGCGACGAAGGCGCTGAGCAAGATAGTGGGCCGGATAGTAGCCCGTACCCTCGCCGAAAAAATAGAGGGTCCTGGCGGAAAAACAACGGGAGGCAAGGTCGTTGAGGGTTTGCGCCGAGATCGAACGCTCAAGCCGCTGAAGGGAGCGGATGTCCACCGCTGCCGCCTCATGGATAAGCTCTTCTACGGAATGGACCCGATCCTGCATACGCTCAGAGGCACGAAGGGCGTCTATCTGTGTAGAAAAAAATTGTTCGACCGAATTCTGAAAGCTTCGATAATCATCGAAGCCGAGTTTACGAAAACAGCTGATAACTACCGGCTTGCTTACTCCGGCAGCCTCGGCAAGCTTCAACTGGGTAAGTGAGACAGCAAATTCGGGATGATTATTGATGTACGAAACAAGATCCCGTTCTGTCCGGGAAAGCTCGCTTTCCCCGGCCTGCAGTCGTTCCAACCAATCGGTACCCATCACCACCTCGGTAAAATTATTATGTAATAATACACCAAAAACACAATTAATATACCATATAAACGATATTACAGTAAAATTGTTAGATAAAAATTAACCATCAATGTTTTTCCTGTTAGCTGTATCGTGTATGTAGTGTTAGGAATATTGGTGGTATAAGGTGCTTAATTCATTTCCCCATCGTTCATTACAGACATGAGCATACAGAAAATCGGACAGGAGGGGAAACGCAAGATCTTTTCCAGGGAAAACGACATAGTGCCACCAATATTCGTGACACTACTCACAACATCATTCACGCGACATGCGCTCGAGAAAATTCTTCGAATAAATGTAATTGGGCTGTTCTTTGAGTGTCGGCTGGGTAATGGTAATCTGTGTTTTCTCATTGACAAAGGAGCCGTTTACCATCGCCCCTTCGAGATTCTCGACGATAAGCATGTAGCCGGGGATGTGTTTTGTTCCGACGCTCTGGTAGGAGGGAATGGCGGTAGTTCGAAGCAGCGTACCCGATAAGCTGTAATCCTCGGTTTTGCGCACAAGCCCGTCGTCGCTGATCCATATGTTCATGATGGGATAGGTTACCTGATCGTTGGTGGCCTCCAGGCGCAAGAGCCAGCAATCGAAGCGGCCGAGCTTGGTCCGCTCTCCGCGAATAGCACGATAATCTTCGGCAAGGGTCGAACGGGTAAAATCGGAATTTCGGGCATTGCTGTTTTGAAAGCGGTTTTTCGAACTGGTCGAGTTGAATTTGCGGCTGTCGGGATCATAGAACCAGAGGGTATCCCCCTGCTTCAGATAGCCTTGGCCCCGGTTGATCTCAGGCTCGGAGATCAGGATCACATATTTCTCCTCCTCGTCACGCCTGAAGATAACACATTCGGTGGTATCGCGACCTTCACCCGGAACATCACGAACGATGGTATATCGAGCCGAAAAATCACTCTCGGGAAAGGAAACGAGGGAGTCGGCCTTTTTCAGCAAGGCCTGATAATCGACGGCAAAGAGGGGGAAGGCAGCAAAGAGTACCGCTACAGTAAAGGCCAAAAGAAAACCATATCTGCGCATCATTCACCTCCGGCAAGGACTTGAGCAAGACCGGCCCGTAGACTCTTCAGCGCCGGTCCCAACAGGGCAAGTACCACGGCGGAAAATACAATCCCGACATTGGCAGCAATGGTTGCGGGAGAGAAATCGGCGCTGAGCCTGCCGTTTCGCAAAAATATCTCAAAGCCGGGTATGGCATCATAGGAAAAACGGGAAAGAATGAACAGTATGACATGAGAAAAGAGGAAGCCGCAGAGGGTACTTAACAGGGTAAGAATGGCCCCTTCAAAGAAAAGAACAGCAAAGAGACTCCCCTCCCCTAAGCCCATCGCCTGCATGGTTGCAAATTCCATTCGCCGTTCGTGAAGGATAAGGCGATAGGTGAGCACGCTGCTGGTAAACACGATCAGGAGCATCATGGCAAAGAGGATGTACGAGCCGCCCTGCAAAGCAAAAAGCAGCTCTGTCACCTGGGAGACATAGACCGGCAGGGATAGGACAAAATAGCGAACACCATCCCAGCTCCGGCTCAGCTGATAGGAAAAATCATCCCGGTTCGCCATATAGGGGGCTGCCTGCAACAGGCTTGAAACGGCGTAGTGCAGCCGTGCGGCCTTCTCATTAATCCCCTTCAAATCGGAAAAAAGGAGCCCGGCGGAGGAGTATTCGTCAGAATCCATTCCTAAAAGCGCGTTCAGGGCCCGCCGGTCCATAAAGCTTCGGTAATAGCCGAAAAGCGAGGCATCGCTGATGATACCCGTAATTCGAAGATCGGCGCTGTTTTTTTGTCCGGTCAATGTATCGACCTGAAGCAGTACCGTATCGCCGACCCTTGCCCCAAGCAGCTTGGCAACGGGTGCGGAAATGATGATGGTATCACCGCCATCAAGATTGACCTTGCCACCCTCGCCGCGGCTCATATCCACCGCATTGAAAAGTGCTGCTTCGGCATCCCAGTCGACACCAAAGACATTCTTCTGCCTAACCGCTTTTCCGTTAAAATAGAGAACAGCCTTCTCAAAGCAGTTGGTTCGATACAGGATAGCCTGAGGATTCAGCCGGGATGCATCGATCGCCTCACCCACAGCCTCGGCATCTGCCACGCGGATCATCATCCTGTGGGAAGAGCGATCGAAGCCAAGGACAAAGAGATCGCCGCCGTAATGCAGCTGTGCAGCCTGGAAAACGGCATCGCGCATGCCTGCGGAGAGGGAGGTAATGACGGTGATAAAGGCAAACCCGAAGCTTAGGGCAATGAAAAGAAAGAGGTACTTACGAAAATGGCCGAAAAGGTAACGGGCCGAAAGAGCGGTGGCATGAAAGAATCTCACCTTAGCCCCTCCTCATGGCCACAACGGGCTCGATCTGTAGGGCCTTACGGACGGGAAAGAGAGAGGCTACAAGGCCGGACGCCACGGAGAGGAGAATACTTACCAGAGCGGTATCAAGATGTGGTTCGAAGTGAAAGGTCGAACGACCGAGCAATGCCACAACAAGAGAATTATCGATAGGCAGGGCCCGGCTGTTGACTACCCCAAAAAGCAGAGAGGCAAGAAACACACCGATTGTTCCGGAAACCAAAGCCACCGCGACATTCTCGCCGTAGACAAGCAGACGGATATCACGATCCTCGGCACCGACGGCCCTCAGGGTTCCGATCTCAGAAGTACGCCTGAATACGGCCACGAGAAACATGTTGGCAATGCCGATAATCCCCGCAATCATCACAAGGAGGTAGCCTCCGTTAAAAAGAGTCTGGAGCAGCAGGACCAACATGGCGGCAGGGCCGGCCGCCTGATGCCAGAGCACCGGCTCGGCCCCAAGAGCCGACAACTGCGGGCGGAGTTGCCTGGCAAGGGCCTTGGAAGAGGTGCCCGCAGCGGTACGAAGAAGCATAAAATTCCAGCTTCCCTCCCCCTGGCGCTTCTCCCTGGGAGAAGAGAGTTGCTTCCGCAGCTCATCGATGGAGAGATCCCCAAGATTCCCATCTGTCGCTTCCGGTTCATCGGTAAACTGCGAAGCAAAGAGATCATCAAGCTGCGTATTCGCATCGAGCAGGGAGACCGCCTCATCCGAAGGAGTAAAGTCACCGGCAACCATGACGGAGTTCAAGGCCCGGACAGTATCGGCATCGGCTATAGCCACCTCGTTCAGCAGTTCAATATCACCGCGGTAGCGATAGATCCCGCATAAGGGAAGCTCAAGAATGCGAAATCCCATCTCCCCAAGGCTGCTGAGCATCACCATATCACCGGGTGATGGGCTGCGCCCGGTCTCCCGTTTGATCTGCTGCGCCTGCTTTTCGGAAAGAAGCAGCCCCTTTTCCTGAGAACGAAGCGCGAAGCCCTCGATCACCTCTATCCCGGAGAAGAACGAAAAATAGGAGGTCGGATCAACGCCAAAAATAAGGCTCTGGTAACGGCGGCCGGCAATATCCATGGCGGCGAAGCCGGTGAGCTGAAAGGTGTAAGCGCCGATCTTATCATTGGCATCCAGCATATCCTGGATCTCCCGGCGGTTTTTTAACACCGGAATGGAAAAAAATTCCCCGATTGCGGGATTATTGACCCCGAAGATGCTCAGGGACTCCTCGCTCTGCGGAAAAACTGCAAGGTCGCCGGTAAAATTCTCGGTATAGCTTTTCCGCAGCCCCTCTGCCGATTCCTCGAGGATGGTATTGCCGATGAAAAAAAGAAAGGTCAACATCGTAAGGAGAAGGGCGGCAAGCATATTCTTCTTCCAGTTTTTCACGAAGAATTTGATGACCAGGAAGAACATAGTCTATCGCCCGTTTCCAAGGATCTCTCGTTCGACATTGCCGTCATGGAGGAGAATCACATGATCGGCCATATCCCTGATCACCGGATCGTGGGTGGAAAAGAGGAAGGTGGTACCGTTATTCCGGTTGATCTCTTTCATAAGCGAAAGGATCCTCTCCCCGGTTGCCGAATCGAGGTTCGCCGTGGGTTCGTCGGCAATGACGAGGTCGGGAACCGTCACCAGGGCCCTGGCAATAGCCACCCGCTGCTGCTGCCCGCCGGAGAGCTCTGCGGGTTTATGGTCCTCCCTGCCGTCGAGCCCTACCTTCTTAATTACCTCACTTACCTTCTTCCGCCGCTGGGAAGAAGAAAGGGGAGAGCGGGCGATGATAAGAGGCAATTCGACATTTTCAAAAACCGATAGGACCGATATGAGGTTGAAGGATTGAAAGATGAAGCCGAGATGCTCCCGCCGGAATCGGGTACGCTCACGACGGGAAAGATCATCCATCGGGACACCTTCGATCACGAGCCGTCCGGAGGAAGGTCTGTCGAGAAGACCGATGATGTTCATCATGGTGGTCTTCCCCGATCCCGAGGGGCCGGCGACGGCGACAAAATCCCCCTTCTTGATTTTGATCGAAATTCCGCTGAGAGCCGCCACTTCGGAACTGCCCCGCTGATAGCTTTTGGTAATAGCGTCGAGTGTGATCATAACAGGTATTTGGCAAATCCTTTCACTGCATAAACACAGAATTTTTCCAGCGAGGAGAAAAACGAAAAACCGTAGGTCCTTCGATAGAGCTGCCACTGAAGCCCGGCCGATTTCCACTTATTCCCGGTAAGAGATTCCGAAAAGACCCGAAAACGTACCAGATCACGCTTCAGGCCGTAGACAAAACCGTGGGCCTTCACGATGCTCAGAAAAAAGTGGTAGTCGTCCCGCCCCACCGGCGCCTGGTGGGACTGCCTGATATCGCCGGTAATGGAACGGTCGAACATGGCAGAAGAGGCACAGATGTGATCGGAATGCAGCAGCCGTCGATAGGAGCCGTATTCGGGGATCGGAATGGTGATACCGGTGGTAAGGGAGCCTTCCCGGGTGATCTTCTTATATCCGGTACAGGATAAAGGCGCCCCGCTTCTTTTCATGGCAGCGACCTGAAGTTCCAGCTTTTCGGGAAGCCATAGATCGTCCGCATCGATAAAAGCGATAAAACGGCCTCTGGCAGCCTCAAAACCAACATTGCGGGCCGCGATGGGTCCCTTGTTGGCAGGAAGTCTGACGATCTTCACCTTTTCGTTGTCACCGACAGCCTTCTGCAAGACAGCAACGGAGTCGTCCTGGGACCCATCATCCACCACGATCCATTCATACGCTTCATAGCTTTGAGCAAGGACAGACCGTGCCGTTGCCGCAATAAACTCCTCCGCATTGTAGAGGGGAGTGATAATCGACACCAGATCATCTTCCATTACCAGTTCCTTTTGATCGTCCCGGAAAGCCGGACGGCAAACACAAAAAAGGCCCGCCGGTCGTTCGCGTCGGGATTATCAACATAGTATCCGCCCGTCTTTGGCCCGAAGACCAGAGGAGCGGCAATATAGCATTGTAGCTCAGGGTAAAGCTTTATGCGAGCCCCGGGGATAAGCAGCATGGAATCGGTATATTGGTTGTACCGCCCCTGGAGAAAAAAACTCGTCGAAGGCGAAGCCTTGAACCCGAGGTTGAGGGCATAGTTGTGGCCATAATAGAGGGGATAGGTAACATCGACAAGCTCCAGCTCACTTTCCTCCCCGTTGAAAAAGTACTCACCCTGGAGCTGGAGACGTTCGTCGAAAAAATCGATATACAAGCCGATATTGGCAGAAAGGTCGTCGACGTTGTCGATCTTTTCCTTCCCGGCGATGATGGCCGTCGTCTCCTCGCCGTCCATGGCATGGGCCCACAGCCCCTCCTGATAAAGCTCGATCCGATCAAAGAGGGTGGTTTTCAGCGAGTAAAAGGCGCGATTGTTCATTTCACCGTGGTAAAAATCACCCACTGTGAGGTCGAAGAGCTTGTTTGCGATGTTGATCTTCCCGCCGAAGCCGACCTCAGATGTTTGGGGGTGCTCCGGGTCGTCAAGGAAGCCATTTCGTGTCAGGGCAAGAAGTTCCACGCCGCCGGTTCCCAGGGGGTAGTCGACTTTCAGGCTATAGGAGCGTTCAGGGAAATCGTCCCGGATGTCGTTGAAATCATCGGAGAGGCGGGCGGGAAGGTCGGTAAAGGGAAAGATGGGGGAAATCCCCCAGGAGACCTTTTGGATACCGAAACGCATGAAAAGAAGATTTCCAAGGGTGTAATCGCCGAAGAGCTCGGGAATATCAAACAGGTAATCAGGATGTTCGATTCTGTAGGATTGGAAAACGCGGAAACGAGAGTTTATCCTGGTATCGAAGGAGATGGTGGCATCGGCGTCGTAGATAACCAGGTCGCTAAAATCATCAAATTCAAGTTCCGGCGAGTAGCCAAAGGAAAAGTTGTACTGGCCCTTAAAGAAAAAGCGATCGTCATCGAGAAGCGTGCTCAGCACATCATTGCTTTCCGCAGCCTCAGGAGGCGATTGGACCTCCGGCTCCGTGGTATCCTGCTGTTCGCTTTCCGCAGGCAGCTCGAAAAGGTCATCAATGTTTACACCGTTATGATCATCGTCCGCAGCAAGAGGAAAGAAGGCGAAGCACAGAAGAACCACAACGAGAAATAGCGTTCGCATACCTACCCCTAACCCATGATTTTTTTATATACATCTACCCCTTTCTTGCGAAGGGTAATATAGATACTAAACACTTTTATCATATTTTTGTAAACAATGTAAAATGCAATCCTTTGGTCTCTTCGGAGGAATCGTTTCCGGCGCTTTTTCTCTGAGGGATGGGCATGCAGCAGGCGGTTACAATCGAGAAAAAAGACCTTTCGTTCCTTGCAATCCAGCCTGTCCCAGACCCAGTAGGCATTATTCAGCATCATGATAATGAAGTCTATCCCATGTTGGTCCCAGAGACCACGGGAAGTGATGAAATCGGCCATAAAACCGAAATGAGCGATGAAGGCAAGGAATTTGGTACCTCCCCCTTCCATGGATTGTCCTGTTCGAAAGAGGCGATGGTAGTAAAGGGGTTTGTCGATAAGGATAACCCGGCGGGCGGCCAGGACGGTAAAGAAGTGAAAGGGGGTGTCCTCAAAAAAAAACTCCCCTTCAGGGAAGAAAAGCTGTTGGCTGAGAAGAAAATCCCGACGGTAGAGCTTACGCCAGGGCACGGGCGAGAGGAGAAGAAGTGCCCTTCTACTCTCCTCATCGAGGGCGACAGGAGCCGACAGGGCAAGGCCGCTCCAGTGGTGACGGTCGTAGGCGGCAATGGGCTCACCTCCCTCTGGTGCGGTATAGAAATCACAAAGGGAAAAGTCGGCCTCACTCTCCTCCGCCGCCCGGTAGAGGGTTTCAAAGAGCTCAGGCTCAACCCAGTCGTCGCCGTCGGTAAATCCCACGTAGCGGCCCCTGGCCTGGCGAATACCGATATTCGACGGGATGCCTGTACCTCCCGGGCTGTTCTCGGAAAGCGGAATACAATGGATGCGCGTATCCATTTCGGCATAGCGTTCGGCAATGTCACGGCTGCCATCGGTAGATGCATCGTCTATGACGATGATCTCCAGATCCTCAAGGCTCTGTGCAAGCAGAGAGTCGAGACAGCGCTCAAGATAGGGCGCGGTATTGTATACGGTAACGATAACCGAAACGGCTGGAGCCATGTGGTTTTAGCACCTCAGTCCTTTTGATCTGTATAACACCATATAATTTCACCTCAAAAATAACGAAAGAAGCAATTAAAGCTTCCCACAGGGAGCATCATCCTTTTTAATAAGCGGTTTAAGCAGATATTCAAGGCCGTTGCATTTTATTTCCAGCATCATGGACATACACCGCCCCAATTCTCCGTTGGGAAGGCCTTTGTTTACGAACCACAGAAAATACTCTTCGGGTATCTGCAGTAACAATCTGTCTTTATACTTACCGAAGGGCATTCGATAATTAGCTAATTTTACAAGACCCTCATGATCTATCATAGCACGACTATACATGAAGCCATGGAAGTTGCCCATATGCAAACAAAAAATTTGAAAAAGATATCAGAGCAGGCCATTATAAAGGATCAGATCAGGTTTTTAGTGAAATACGTCGGAACTATAATTTTGATAAAACATAGATAAAAAAGAACTATAAATAGACGTATCGCTATCAACGATACGTCTAATGCGGGAAAAAAGAAGCATATCACTCGTTTTTCAAAGCACTGTCAAAAGCAATGGATGAAGGGGAAAAATTCATTCGTTTTATATAGGCACAACTCTCTGTTGCGCCGGTTTCGCGGTCCATACCAGAATCCTCCCATTCAACAGAGAGAGGCCCCTTATACCCGGACCGGTTAAGCTCCCTGATGATACCGTCGAAGTCGACATCACCATGGCCAATGGAGACAAAATCCCATGCCCGCCTTGTATCCCCAAAGGGGAGAAAGGAGCCGAGAATGCCTGCCCGGTCGTTTTTCTGCATCTTTACATCTTTCATATGAACATGATAGACACGCTGCGCAAAGTCCCTGACAAATCCAACCTCATCAACGCCCTGCCACAGCAGATGGCTCGGATCATAATTCAGCCCGAGAGTCGGCCGGTATTCAAAACGTTCGAGCAATCTTTCTGTAGTATAATAGTCGAAAGCGATCTCCGTCGGATGGACCTCCAAGGCGAATGTAACCCCGCAGGCATCAAATACATCAAAAATAGGAGTCCACAGGTCATAGACAAGCTTAAACCCATCGTCAATCATCTGGGCCGAGGTCTGGGGATAGGAGTACCACCGGGCCCAGATCGGTGAACCGGTAAATCCGTTGACAACATCAACCCCAAAGGCCTGAGCGGCACGGGCCGTGTCCTTCATCTCCTCAATGGCCCAGGCCCTGATGGCCTCGGGCTGTCCCGCCAGCCTGGAAGGGGCAAAGTTATCCAGCCGCTCATCCCAGAGGTCGCAAACACACTGCCCCGTAAGATGAGCACTGATGGCCCGACATGCAAGACCGTATTTCGCCAAAGTTTGCTGTACATAGGGAATATAGCTTTCATCATGCAAAGCCTTCTGCACATCAAAATGTGCATGTGTGGCAAGCTCAAGCCCGTCATATCCCATCTTTTGGGCAAGAGCACAGAGCTCTTCAAGTCCCAGATCACCAAATTGCCCGGAGGCCAATGTTATCAATCGTTTCATATTCGCTCCTATTTACAGGGAAATACACCGTGAGGTACGGGCCGATTCATAGATGGCATCAATGATACGCATCAACACAAGTGCTTCAGAGGGAGTGTTCAATACATCTGCTTCGCCAGTAACACCTTGTACAAAGTTCTCGGCATTCGCAATTCTTCCCATTGTTTCATCCCGTTCCGTGATGATCTCACGATTAACCTGGCGGCCGAATTCCTCGGTAAAAAGGCAATTTCTGTACATGATGGTTTCATCATATCCATCTCTGCCGAAGAGGCCTTCCACCAGCCCCCCAGCCTTAGCCCCCTGAAACGTGACGGAAACCTCTTCCCGTTCATTCATTTCGGCCCAGGAATTCCGGATCAAAAGGCACCGTCCATCCTGGAACGTAACCATAGCATGACAAGCCGTTTCAACATTCATCTTGCCCGTTCCGTCGGCAACGCCCCAAGGACCTTTAAAGTGAGGATTCCCCATAAAATCATCAAAGGTAACGGCCAAAACCTGACGGGGTTCGGGGTGCCCCATGAAATAGAGGGCCAAATCGATCATATGCAAAAGATCGATGACCGCACCTCCCCCGGCAAGTTCCTTATCGGTAAACCACCCGCCGAATCCGGGAATACCGGCGCGCCTGATCCAGGTAGCCTGAGCAGAATTGATGCGCCCCGTCACTCCTTCCCTGATATAGGTTGCCATGGCCTGCGCCTCGGGACGGGCACGGTTATTGAATCCGAACATCAGAATCTTTTTGGCATTCTCTGCTGCATGAATCATCCCCTGCAGTTCCTTTGCATTTCTGGCAGGGGGTTTCTCACAGTATACGTGCTTTCCCTTTTCCAGGGCTTCAATTGCCAGGGATGCATGAAATTTGTTGGGAGTAGCAATGGATACAGCGTCCAGTTCCGGAAAAGCCTGAAGCATCTCTTCCAGGGTCTTGCAGGTTTTTTTGATTCCGAATTCCCTGCTGAAGCTTTCCGCTTTTTCTTTATTAAAATCCGCAACCGCCTGGATAGAAGCACCTGCACGTCTGAAACCCTTAACGTGATAGGCCGCCATAGCGCCGGCCCCCACAATACCAATATTCATAGAACCACTCCTATCTACCTTTCTTCGTACTCTGTGCCAAAACAGCCACAATGATAATGATTCCGGTTACCAGACCGTTGAGGAACGGAGGCACATTGGCCATAATCAAAACGGTGTTTATGATCCTGAGCATGAGAACGCCCAGGAAGGTACCGATGATCTTACCTTTCCCCCCTTCCATAGAGGTTCCGCCGATGGCTACCGCAGCGATGGCATCCATTTCATACCCTGAACCGGCGCTTGCCGCCTGGATGGATGTTAAACGGCTGGCCAGCAAAAAAGCGGACAGCCCATACAGCGTTCCGGCATAGGTGAATATGAGCATCTTAATTCTGTCGACATTGATACCGGATAACCTTGCGGCCTGCTGGTTCGAACCCACCGCATACACATAGGTCCCGAATTTGGTCTTCGACATGAGCATTGCGGTGATGAAAGAAATGATAATGAAGAAAATCATGAGATGCGGAATTCCAAAAAAACGACCGGCTGCAATATTCCGAAAGGGAGCGTACATCTGATTGTCCACCGTAAACGGCCCCCCCTGCCCCATCTGGTTGATAACCGATCGCCAGGCCGACATGGTTGCCAGGGTTACGATAAACGGAGCAATCCTTCCCTTGGTAACCAAGAGGCCGTTCACCAAACCGAGAATAACTCCCGATCCTATGCAAAAGAGCAACGTCAGAACAATGCTATGCGTATTATTCAGAACCGAAACACCGAAGCCGCTGATCAAAGCGACTATCGACCCAACAGAAAGGTCTATCATTCCTGCCGAGATAACAAGGCTCATGCCCATTGCACATATACCGATTACCGCGCCCTGAACAAACAGGTTGGCGATATTGTTCCAGGCAAGAAAGGAAGGGCTGACAACAATGGCAACGATCAATAAAAGAATAAAACTCAGCCAGTGACTGTAGTTTGCTGTCAGATTTTTCAGGAAATCCTTTCCCTGAATTGTGTTCAACGGTAAACCTTTCACCCCTGCGCCTCCATGTGTGTACCTGTCGAATATTCCATAATAGCAACTTCCGAAATTTCCTCTTTACTCAACTCCGCGGCCATTTCTCCCTTATAAAGAACGAAACAACGGTCCGCCAGATGGTGAATTTCAGGATATTCATTGGTAAAAAACAAAATAGCCTTACCCTGGGAAGCAAGTTCTATGACCAGCTTGTAGATAGCGTACTTTGCTCCCACATCAATACCCTGGGTCGGGTTATCCATAATATAGACATCAGCATCAATCTCCAGCCAACGGCTTACAATCACTTTCTGCTGGTTTCCCCCGGAAAGCGAGGTGATCGGATTCATATCATTGGCGATTTTGATATCCAGCCGTTTTCGATTCCTTTCAAACCGATCAACCTCTTCCTTACGGTGAACAAACACGCCCCTGTGCTTGGCTGCAAAATAGGCAAGTGAATTATTATTACGAATGCTCATATCCGGTAAGATGCCCCGTTCTTTTCTGTTTCGGGGAATCATTCCTATGCCGCTTTGCATAATATCTCTGATATTTTTCATCGTAAGCAAACCGTCTTTTGTCTCCACCCTGCCGGATTCCAGGGGCGTTGCACCGAATAAAGCGGTGGCCAGTTCCTCGGTACCCGACCCCTGCAGACCGGTAAATACGACGATTTCGCCTTTATGCAGGGTAAAGGAGATATCCTTGAAGCTTTTTCCACTTGCTCCCTGAACATTCAGAAACACTTCATCGGTGACATACGAGGGAAGTCCCTCTTTCAGATGGGCCTGAACAAACCGTTTGCCGACAAGCAGCTCGGTGGCATAATGTTCATCGATATCCCGTAAGATTCCCGATTGGATAAACGCTCCGTCGCGCAGCACCGTATAGCGGTCACAGATACGAAACAGCTCAGGCATTTTGTGAGAAATATAAATAAACGAAACACCTTTCTTTTTAAATGTCGTCATGATGGTGAAAAGTTTTTCAATTTCCTGATTGTTCAGAGCCGTGGTAGGTTCATCCATAATGATCAGCTCCGAAGAAAATAAAAGGGCCCTGGCTATCTCCACCATCTGCTTTTGGGCAGTATCAAGATCTCCTACAATTGTGGATGCACTGATTCGCGTATCCATGGAATCAAGAACTTCCTGGGATTGCAAAAGCTCCCTCTTTTTATCGACCTTCCATGCATGCCTGGTGTATTCCTCTCCAAGAAACATATTTTGAAACACGGTGAGGTCATTGCAGAGATTCAGTTCCTGATGAATAAATCGGATCTTTTTTTCCGCAGCTTTTCGCGGAGTCATTCCAACCACTTCCTGCCCATCGATGAAAATTTTGCCGTAATCCTGAAAGAATGTTCCGGCCAAAACATTCATCAACGTGGTCTTGCCAGCCCCATTTTCTCCTAACAGTCCATGGATTTCTCCCGGCTGGACATCGAAGGAGACATCTTTCAGCGCCTGTACCGCGCCGAAGGACTTGGATATATTTCTCATTTCCAGAATCATGAGAGGCTTTCTCCCTTTCTCTTAACAGGAAGCCTGGGGCAGGCAAGCCCCCCCCAGGCAACAAAGGACAGCACTAGTTCCTCGCGTATCAGAGGCCGTAGCGGGTTTTATAGAGATCACTTTCCATATACGTTTTATAATTGGTCTTATCTACCATGTCGGTGGGAATCTTGTAACTCTTCTCAAGTTTCTCTCCCTGGAGGACTTTCAGTCCAAGATCGACAGCATCCCGAACCATGGAAGGAGAAAAGGTATATGTCACAAAATCAATACCTTCCAGGCCGGAATTTTCAAACAGGTCCATAAACCCCTCTCCGGCGGAAACACCATTGACCAGACGAATGTTTATCTTGGCATTGCCATGATAGTTTTTCAATGCTTCGACAATACCAAATACAATCTCATCATCATGGGTAAATATGGCCTTAACAGATTCGATTTCGTCCTTACTCTTTGTATTAAGGAAGTTTTCCATCTGCTCCATTGCAGTCTGCTGACTCCAGTTCGTAACAAAAGACTGGACAAGGTTGAAGTTTCCACTCGCGGTGGAGAGGAATCCATTGGTCCTTTCCATCGGCACAGTTGAACTGTCGCCCTTAAACTCAAGATAGTTTACTTTTCCTTTTGCAAGATCTTCTTTGAAATAGTCGTTGAAATAGCGGCCGGCTTTTTCTCCAATGGCAATATTGTCACCGGAAATTTCGGCATCGGGGGTTAAGCCGGTGATAAAACGGTCATAGACAATTAAAGGGACCCCGGCATCCATAACAGACTGTGCCGCACTGCGCAGTTCATCACCATTCACAGGCCAAAGGACCATAACATCGGGCTTCATTACAAGAATGGTCTCGACAGCATTGCTCTGTTCCCCGGATTCGGCAGCAGTCATGAAGTGATAATCAAAACCATATTTTCGGGAAAGGGCTTTGACTTGGGCTTCACAGTGACGAATGGATTCAGCAGTGAATCCATGATCCGCACTGGGGGTCACAACCCCCATCATCTGTTTCTTTTCAGCTTTTTCCTGTGCACCGTTGGCAAAAACAAAGCTGCTCACAAGCAACAGGGCGGCAAGAATCGTCAGTGTTTTTTTCATATAACCTCCTGATGACAGGACTTTTTCGTATCCTGTCTGTTTTTTAGTATAAACCATTCTGAAAAACTGTCAAACTTTTTCGTAAAATTTTATGAATCACCCACACAAACGGGGTATATCCATGTAATATTTCCATAATCACCCTTTTTTATGAAATTTTTTCATTGATTTTCAGAGTTGTATTGAAATCAACCCTATTTCAGTTTATCCTGTAGCCGGAAAGGAATGTAACCATGGCTAAAGAGACGAAGAAAATCACTTACTCAGAAATTGCCAGACGTTCAGGGATTTCTATTGCGACTATCTCCCGGGTAATGAATAACTCCTCAAACGTAAAGGAGGAAACAAGAAAAACCGTGATAGATGCAATGAAAGAACTCGGCTATGATACTTCCGCCCTTGAGGTACTTCCCTCAAGGAACAATAACCTAATCCTTTTCAATATCCCCTCAATGGACAATCCGTTTTACAGCCCCATCATCCAGGGAGCAAAGGCGGCAGCCCTTAGAAACGGCTACAATATGCTGCTTAATGCCGACCCGATCGACGAGCCTTCGATAAATGACTTTCTTTCTCTTCTAAAAAAAACCGATGCGGCAGGAGTCATCGCCACGAACTGCATGCCCCGTTCCGCCCTGCTTAAACTAAACAACACCATTCCTTTGGTTCAGTGCTGTGAATGTATTCCATCCCTTGAAATCCCCTTTGTAACGATCGATGATGTAACCGCAGCGCAAAAGGCTGTGGAATACCTCATTTCGCTTGGAAGAAAACGCATTGCCTTTATCAATGGCCCCCTTCAGTATAAATACGCTCAAGACCGCCTAAAAGGATATCTGGCTGCCCTTGATGAAGCGAACTTCGCACGGGATCCCAGCCTTATTCTTCAATTACAGGAAATTAGTTATGACATGGCTGTCTCTGCAGCTTTTCAGCTGCTCAACACCTCGAACCGTCCCGATGCCTTTTTTACCAGCAGCGACGTCTATGCCGCGGCCGTGATCAATGCCGGAAGGAAATCCGGCCTGTCGGTCCCTAAGGACATTGCCGTGGTAGGTTTCGACAATATCGACCTTTCCTTCATGTGCACTCCCTCCATCACCACGGTTAATCAGCCTAAATTCCAACTGGGATTTCACAGTTGCGAAATGCTGATAAAACGGATATGCCACGAGCAACTTCCTATCAGCAGTATGTATTTGAGCACCGAACTTATCATCAGGGAAACCACGCAAAAGGTGTAGTGTCTGCCGCCCAGCAATTGATTGACGACGTAGAGTAATTACATCTTAGAGGTGTAATATGTTAGTTTCAGTTGTTCCCATAGGAAATTCAATAAGGGAGATGATACCTTACTCATAGAGAATGTAGATGAGCAGGATGATTTTACATGGGAGTGGTAATAGCTCAATATGAAGTATATTTGATAAATTTAGACCCTACAGTAGGACATGAAATAAAAAAAACAAGGCCTTGTTTGATAATTTCTCCCAATGAGATGAATGAATCAATTCCAGACAATCATAGTAGCCCCTATGACAACAAAATCGCATCCCTTTCCGACGCGTGTTCCCATTGTATTTGAAAAGAAAAATGGTTGGATAGTATTAGATCAGATAAGAACTGTTGATAGGAAAAGACTAATTAAGAGAATTGGTAAGATCAATAAAAAAGAAATAGTACTTGTAAAAAATATACTGCAAGAGATGTTAGTAGATTAACGTCAAAATAATGTATCGGTTCTTCATGCATGTGTTCCAACATTGATTGGAATTATCTCTTGTTCCTTTATGATAAAATCTACTGGAGCCCGACACGTCAGATTGATCTATTACCTTATTTGTATGCGTCTTTCCGGTGAACAATATCAATAATATAAATTATTACCTCACTCCCTTCGACTGCATAAAACAATCGATAATTACCAATTCTATATCGATAGAACTCTGAGTAATCACCCTTTAAACGTTTTATATTGGGGCCAAAGTAAGGATTTCGTTTAATCAAAGGATATACGTATTCAACTATCTTTTTATACAATTTTTTATATTCGGGCTGCTGTACTTTTTTTTGAAAATTATCAGTTTCAGCTATAACAAAGTTATCCGACAATTTTATATTGTCCTTCGGCTATTTCTTTTTTACCCCGGTTTAAAGCAGTAAGAATTTCTTTATCTTTTAGTATTTCATCCATTTCACTATCTGAGACAAAGCTTTCTTCAGTTAAAAAGGCAATAGTTGCATACTCTATAAAGTTCGAAATAGAACGTCGCTCGCCTTCTGCTGCGGACCTGAATAGCTCGTATGTATCATCATCAATACGGATGGTTATCGTCTTTGCCATTTCACACCTCGTATTCTATTTTATTCATTTACATTCTCTTTGTCAATTAAATTGCTACCATCAAAGATTTGATGTGAGTTGGTCAACTATTTCCATACTACAACTAAGTTCTGAATTCACTTCTTCTGCCAGTCTATACAGTTTTCTTAAATCATGGATACGGGGTATTTTTCTATCATAAAGCACTATTCCATTTTCGTGAATCTCTTTTTGAACAACAGACAAAGATTTTCAGCGATATCATGAATACATGCAGTGTAGCCTGTACAAGATACGGAACGATAAAGGTGAATTTTGTTGACATATGGGTGACAATTGAGTATCCTTACATCAGGAGAATACTATGAAATTTATTACCGTAAGAGATTTAAGAACCTCACCTGCCCAGATTTGGAAGCAATTACCGGAAGAGCAGGAAATGGTAATAACAAATAATGGAAAGCCAATAGCATTATTAACACCATTAAGTGATGCAAATTTAGAAGAAACAGTGAAGGCTATCCGAAAAGCACGGGCAATTAATGCCGTGAAAGCAATACAAGAAATTTCATTAAAAAATGGAAATAGTGAGATGAGCAATGAAGAAATTGAAAAAGAAATAAAAGAATATAGAAAGAAGTAATAGATGAATGTAGTAATTGATACAAATGTCATAATATCGGGTTTATTAAATCCAAAAGGCGTGCCTGGACAGATTATAAATTTGATCTTACATGAAAAGTTGACGTTATTATTTGACAATAGAATTCTGGAAGAATATCGCGAAGTTCTTAATCGAAAAAAATTTGGACTACATCGAAATATAATAGATCCATTATTTGATTTTATAAGAAATGAAGGAATATTTGTTATCCCCGAACCAATACAAACTGAATTTGATGATAAAGATGATAAGAAATTTTTAGAAGTAGCTATTAGTGGAAGTGCTGAATATCTGATAACAGGAAATAAAAGGCACTTTCCAGATAATGAAATAATAGTGACACCGAGAGAATATTTTGAAGAATGGAAATAGAGAAGATTTGTAGAGCGGATCAGCATTTGCCACCTGGGACCAGAAACTTAATATACTTCCTCATCTTCATTGTGTTGTTCCTGAGAAGGACATCCATGGCTCGGTTACGAGAAAAAAGATTGATTAATAATAGAATGTATTGTACATTGTACATATGGGTATATTGGTAGATGCAAATATATATTTAGCTGTAATTCTTAACGAACCTGAAAAAATTAAGATTATTGAAATAACTCAAGCAGATGATTTGATTTCTCCAGTTGTATTACCGTTTGAAATAGGAAATGCACTATCTGCTATGTATAAAAGGAATAGGTTAGATAAAAATCAAATAATAGAGTGTTATTCAATTTTTCAGCAAATACCAATTCGATTGATAGATGTTAATGTACAAACATCGTTAGCGATAGCTGCTGATTATGGTATCTATGCTTATGATGCTTATTATTTAGAGATAGCAAAACGATTTAAGTGTAGTTTGATGAGTTTAGATAATAGGATGAAAGAAGTCGCAAGTGATTTAGGAATCCATTTATTGGAGGTTTAAATGAGAGTATTTAACTATTCAGAAGCAAGACAGAATTTTGCCTCAATATTGAATATGGCAACAGAAGAAGATGTTGTAATAGCAAAGAAAGATGGGACCAAGTTTAAGATAGTACCACTTACTAAAAATGAAAATAAATCACCGTTTGATGTTCCCGGGATTAAGAGCAACATAACAACCAAAGAAATACTTGAGATCATGAAGGAGGCTCGTGAGACATTTTAGAACAGCAGGCTGTAATTACGTCCTGTAATTACAGCTTTGAGCCACAAAACTTCAGCTAACACGGGATGGGTGTAGCGCATCCATCGCCCGAAAGCAGTCGAGAAAAGTGTTTGTTCGCCTGCCAAAAGCCGGTTTTTTGTACTACCCACATCCTTGTTTTTGTTTTGATTTTTACGCCTTCCTGAAGTATTGCGGCGATTTTTGTTCTTTAGCCAAAAGCTCCTGTCATTCATCTATCTGAAGAGAACTTTTTATTATAATGTCTCCTCCCAATGAGGTTTTTCCGGATATTTTTTTCAAAATTCTGAGGGCAGCCGTTTTTCCAATTTGCTCAACTGGTTGTTTGATATATATCCCTTCAGGATAGAATTCATCAATGCTACTATTATCTTTATAGCCCAAAAGAAATATTTCTTGGGGGATTTTGATGCCCTTGTTTCTGCAGAAAAGTACAATATTTGTAGTGATCATCTCGTTACTTGCAACTATGGCATTACACCCGGCCTGTAATAATGCTTGAATCTGGTCCCGATTACTTTTATCAGAATCTGCATTAAAAAAAACTATTGAGTCATCAAAGATAATATCAAATTCTTTTAGGGAGTCCTGATATGCCTTTAGCCTTTCCTGAGTCGTACTAATCTTGGGATTGTCGGCAATATATCCAATTCTCTTGAACCCCTTCTCAATAAGATAAGAAACACCTTTTTTCATGGAGCTGTAGTCTGACATAATAACTGTATCATTTGGATTATTACGTAATGTTCGGTCGAGGAATACAATTGGAATATCAGGAGAAATATAAGCCTTCAATTCATCGAAGTCCTGTAATATTGAGGCAACAAGGATGCCGTCAACTAATCCGGAAGAAAAAAATCGCAAGGTGTCTTTTTCAATTTCGGCTTGATCTTGCGTATTTGCGATGAGAAGATGATAGCCAAATTTCGTAAGAATGGATTCTGTCTCCTCTATGATTCGGGAAATAAACTGGTTTGATATATTGGGAGCTATCAGGCCGATGAGGAACCTTCGTCCTGTCTTGAACCCTCTGGCGAGTGTATTTGGCGTATAATGTAATTCAGAGATTGCAAGTTCGACCTTTTCTATCGTTTCAGGGTTTACTTTTCTTGTATGGTTGATGACATGAGAAACTGTTGCAACAGAAACTCCGGCTTTCCTTGCAACGTCGTGCATATTGGCTCTTTTGGGGATGCTACCTTCACTCATGAAAATATCTTTTGTGTAAAAGCCAAGTTTGTCAAGAACCATAGAAAATCCCTGCTCAAGAATCAGCATTTACAGACAATCGTCATGCGATTCGATTCCATTTGTCTTGGTTAATAATTTTCATGCTAATACGGCTCCCGATGAAACCCTTCATACTATCAATATCTGCCAAATAAAAAACTTGACAAGGTGCTCTTTTGATGATGAAATAAAAGCAAATACTACTGTTAAACGTTTACGTATACGTTTAACAGTGATTAGGAGGATGTTTTTGTGTATATAAAGAAATTCAGATGTATTGTAGGAATACTGCTCCTTGCATCAGCAATGACCAGTATTGTCTTCGCAGAAGGAGCAAAGGAAACCAGTCAGAGAAAAAACTCTGACCGAAAGACCATCTCCGTCTTGTTACGTTCAAGTGAAAGTGGAGAACCCTATAGGGTCTGGCAGCCTCTTTTCGATGAGTTTGCGGAAAAGCATAATCTGAAGGTGGAATATGAACTGATACCAAATGATGCTGATTATGCGAACAAGCTTCAGCTGTACATTTCTTCCAATCAACTGCCGGATTTTTATGGATGCGCAAATGGTACGTTCTCAAAAGCGGCCCTTTCCAGCGGCCAGTTGGTAAATGTCGGACAGGAACTCAAAGATATGGGTAAGTTTGATATGCTTAACAAAGCGGTTGTTGACTTTCTTACCGATTCTGATGATGGAAACATGTATCTTCTTCCCCAGGGGTTGTACTGCGAATTCTTTTTTTACAGAAAGGACATCTTTGAGCAATATGGACTTGAAATACCCAAAACATGGAGTGATTTTACCAAGGTTTGTGAAGTCCTTAAAGAAAAGAACATCACACCCGTAGTTGTTGGAGGCAAAGATAATTGGCAATTGATGAGATATTTGTCATTTATTCCATGGCGTGTAACACATGATGGTTTCATTTATGACTACATCGAAGGTTCTGATAGTTTTATGCAGAATGCCTATGCGCATGCAGGGGTTGAACTCCTGCATGATATGGGTACAAAAGGATATTTCCAGATTGGATTCACCAGTACAAACTATTCAGATTCCGTAAATCTCTTCTTTGGTGGTACAGGTGCCATGTATTATGCTGGAACGGGAATGATCTCCAATGCATCTGAGATGTTTGCCGATGGGAAACTGGGAATCTTCCCTGTCCCGGATATGCAGGGGGTTGAGAACATAAGTACCAATGTGCCTATTCATGCTGGTTTCGGATTTGGTTTCAATGCTGAGACCTATGATGATACGATGAAAGAATTTCTCTCGTTTGCAATGGATAACTTTTCAAAGGCCTGTTATGATGCCGGGATTTTTTCTCCCCTGAAGGATGAAGTGCCGGAGGGGCTTGATCCGTTGTTCTATGAAATCAAATCACTATTTGATGATGCAAAACAGAGTTGGGTCTCGTGGGACGACAAACTGGATTCTGCAACATTGACATCCATGGGTGATGAGCAGCAAGAGCTGGCACTGGGAATGATCAGCCCAAAACAGTTTGAAAGTGACATGGATAACGTTATAGAAGCAAATAGATAATAGGATTTGTCTGCCGACAACTTGTCGGCAGACATCCAGGAACGATCACAATGGATAAAACTTTTAATAAGCTATCAATTATATGCATGTTTGTGTTACCGGCTTTCGTAGTGTTTTCGTTGATCGTCATGTTTTCTATCGTCTGGGTATTTATTATAGGGTTTACCGATTGGAATGGATTTTCCCAGATGAACTTTATTGGCCTTAAAAATTATGTCGACATGTTTACTGCGGACAGAAACTATTGGGGGATAGTTACAAATACCCTGGTTTACACAATATACGAACTATTTCTTCAAGTGGGTGGTGGCCTTTTGGTTGCCATCTTTTTGACCAGAATAACCAGGGGACGGGCGGGTTTACAGACGCTGTATTACATTCCCGTAATAGTTTCCACTGTGGCATTATGCCAGATATTCACCATGCTGTTGTCTGTGACCCCTCCCGGTGTCGTGAATTCTCTTCTTGGCTTGTTCAATTCCGACTTTCTTTATGAAGAATGGATATCCAATCCAACCAGGTCTTTGGCTGTTGCGGCTTTCGTCGAAGGATATAAGTACTTTGGTCTGTATATGGTCATCTTTTATGCAGCTCTGATAGCAGTGCCAAAAGAACTTACCGAAGCCGCTATAATCGACGGTGCTTCGGCATTCAGGCAATATGCGCAGGTAAAGCTGCCGTATATTATGCCGGTTATCATCAGTAATTTTATTCTTGTCCTGAACGGCTCCATGAGATCCTTCGATGTCTCTTTCCTTTTAACGAAGGGAGGACCGGGAAATTCCTCGCAACTTCTTGCTCCGTACATGTACAAGCAAGCCTTCTCAAGCATGAAGTATGGATACGGGAGTGCCGTGTCAATGACGATCATTATTCTCTGCGTTGGAATTGGCCTCCTGCTGCAAAAATATCTACTCGGCCGGGCTGAGGAGTATTGATATGAGCATACATAGATCACATAAAATTTTCGGGAGAACAGTAAAAGGACTTATTGCGGTATTACTGATGCTTCTCTGCACCTATCCGATGATATATGTGTTGCTTTCAAGTTTCAAAAGCAGCGATGATTTTCTTCATTTAGCTTCTTATCAATTGCCCAGCCATCTTGATTTTGTCAACTACTGGACGGTTTTTGAACAGGGCAGGATACTAACGTATTTTAAAAACAGTATCATCATTACTTTAACGACAGTCATTCTGCTTTTGGGGTTGGCCTCTTTGGCCGGTTTTGGTCTGAGCAAGATTAATTTTCGTGGTAAAAAATCTTTGTTGTTTTACTTTAATCTTGGGCTCATGCTTCCCATGCAGGTCGCTCTGATTCCCTTGTTCTATGTTTTCAGCGCAATCTCTCTTCTCGACACGTATCCGGCAGTAATAATACCCCAGGTAGCTTTTTCCTTGGCCTTTTCAATTCAAATATTCTATTCGTTCTACAAGTTTTTGCCAAACGACATCGTGGAAGCGGGAATTATCGATGGATGTTCTCCATTGCAGATTTTTACAAAAATAGTCGTACCTGTATCTCAGAACGCATTTTTAACAGTAGCGACCATGCAGGGGGTATTTTGCTGGAACGAGTTCATCACGACCTACACCTTCACAAAATCCATAAGCATGAAAACGGTGACACTGGGTTTGAATGATTTTGTCGGCATGTATGGATTAACAGATTGGGGTGCGACATTTGCAATGATCATTCTGACTGTGCTTCCGACATTACTCGTCTATTTTCTTGCAAATAAATATATGTTGGCCGGCCTTTCTGCCGGAGCTGTCAAAGGTTAATCAGAAGGAGGAGTACTATGAAATTATACTATCAGCCAGAGGGTTTTTGTTTTGGTGACTGCATGCCTTTCGGGAAAGGAAAAGAGTTTTATCTTTTCCATCAGCGTGACGCCCGCAATCCGGAACCCCTTCCCAATTGTGAGCCGTTCGGATGGGAACTTGTGACAACAAAAGACTTTGTTCATTACGATTACAAGGGACTGGCAATCCCACCTGGCGATTATGATGCCCAGGACCAGTTTATATTTGCAGGAAGCGTATTTGAAGATAAGGATAATCTTTTTCATGCCTTTTATACCGGGTTCAATAGAGATTATATTAAAGAAGATCGCCCTTCCCAGGTCTTAATGCATGCCACAAGCAAAGATTTGCTGCATTGGGAAAAATCAGAGGAAAAGGTAACATTTACTCCCCAGGAAGGATATGACAAAGATGACTGGCGGGACCCGTTTGTACTTTGGGATGAAGAAAAGGAACGGTATATTTTGATTCTTGGTGGCAGACATATTACGGGGAAGCGATTGCTGAATGGATGTACTGTCTGGTTTACTTCAAAAGATCTCAAGCATTGGAGATTTGAAGGGGATTTCTATCGGCCTAATGCGTTTACCATGCATGAGATGCCAGACCTTTTTAGAATGGGCGACTGGTGGTATCACATCATAACAGAGTATAGCGACCGCAATAAAATGGTATATAGAATGAGCAAGTCCCTTGAAGGACCATGGTTGACGCCTGAAGATGATGCCTTTGATGGAAGAGCCTATTATGCAGGTCGAACATTTTCTCTCAACGGAAAGAGAATCCTTTTTGGCTGGGTTCCGACGAAGGAAAATGATGATGACAGAAAGAACTTCCAGTGGGGAGGGACCTTTGTTCCTTACGAAGTGCTTCAGCGTGAGGATGGGACCCTGGGAGTCAGAATGCCCCAAACTATGGAAGATGCTTTTAACCCCGCTGAAAACTGTTCAGCAATGGTCTTGGAGTCTTCCGACGCTGAAGAATGTTTTGTTCTTGCAGACGAATCTTCTGATATATTCCTCTTCGATGCTGATATTTCGTTTATGGAAGGTACAAGATCCTTCACATTGCGGTGCAAGGCTGATCCGGAAACATTTGAATCCTATCAGTTTAATTTTCTTATACATGAAAACCGTGTGGTGTTTGAAAAGACGCCGAATACTCCCTGGTTCCAGTGTATGAACATTGGCCTAGAAAGGCCACTTGTATTGGAGGCGGAAAAACATTATCACATACGATTGGTAGTCGATGATACCATAGGAACCTTGTTTGTCGATGACATAGCACTGAACGTCAGAATGTATAATGAGTATGGTACAGCCATAGCTATGTCTGTAACAGGAGGGTTGCTCAATCTTGAAGGTGCCAAAATTGCAAATGGCTTGAAGAAATAAAAGCAGCAATTTCTTGCTGCCTTTTATGAAAATATTTTTATCTAATGACCATGTTTGCAATCATAGCCATTGCCGATATTACTTTTTAATATCGGCTTTCTTATATTTATTGTAGCGCATCCATCGCCCGGAAGCGGTCGACAAAAGTGCTTCTTATACTGCAATCAGTTTAAACATTTGGGCCTGGGTCCCATTGTCGCGATGCTGCTGCACATTCGTTTCACTGGAAAAATGAGCACCGGGTACATCGAGACATTTTTCCGAATGGTTGCAGACAAGCTTGACATATCCATCCCTGGCGGCTGGCAGCACGAACCACCACTGGTTGCTGGCAAGATCGTGATACGAATACTGGATCACGGCGGCTCCATCATTGTCTGAACCTCCGCTTACGTCGATGGCCTTTCCGCTGTGAAGGGCCGTGATGAGATGGCTGCCGTCCGGTAACTGTTGAAAAACGAATTTCTGATTGTTTACGTCTTTTTGAGGATACAGTATCAATGGAACCTTATTGTCTTTGCTGCCACCTTTGACGTCTAAAAACAGTTGATTCTCACTTTCGATGTACGGCGATGGGAAGAGAACGTCAATCGTTGCGGACAAAAAGCTTTATGCTTTCATACATCCGGTATACACTTATGCAGTAAAGGAGTTAAAAAGATATGGATGGTTTTATCGGACAGATTCTATTGTTTGCCTTCAACTATGCGCCACGGCAGTGGTTGCCGTGTGAAGGCCAGATGCTGCAGATAGTGGACAATGAAGCCTTGTTTAGCCTTGTCGGAACACAGTACGGCGGTGACGGTCGCACAACCTTTGCGCTTCCCAATTTAAAGGGAAAAGAACCGGTTCTGGGTATGCGGTACTGCATCTGTACAGAAGGGGTGTATCCACCGCGTTCCTGATCGATCGGGCATGGTATCAATATTTGAGGTAGTGTCAATAAACTTGCGCAAATTCTTTTTGCCTCAATCTGAAGAATTTACTTATGAGACCTGATTCTCCCGATCGTAATCAATCAGCAGGTCCATATTCAGATACTTCCGTTCACTCCATGTAGAACCTGAAATATGACGCAGCCGGGC